>CANRDH010000005.1 GCA_947629295.1 uncultured Clostridia bacterium | reverse complement strand
GATATAATTATAGCTGATACGGCGGGCAGACTCCACAATAAGAAAAATCTTATGGACGAGCTTGCAAAAATCAACAGAATTATAGACAGAGAGCTTCCGGATGCTGCCAAAGAGGTACTTCTTGTGCTTGACGCAACAACAGGACAGAATGCCGTAAATCAGACAAAGGAATTTAAGAATGCGGCAGGAATCACAGGTATAGTCCTGACAAAGCTTGACGGTACGGCAAAGGGCGGCGTTGTTCTTGCAATAAGAGAGGAGCTTGATGTTCCCGTAAAATATATCGGAGTCGGTGAGCAAATCGATGATTTGCAGCCCTTCGACTCTAAGGAATTTGCCAGGGCACTGTTCAGCGATGATGATATTAAGGAAGTGACAGAGGAAGCCAAAGAAGAAAAAGCGGAGGAAAAGAAGAATGAAAGCTCCGCACCTTCAACTGCCGATATATGGGCGCAGATTGAAGCAGAGGCAGAAGCCGAAAGAAAGTCTGAGCTTGAAAAAGGCGAAAAAAGCGAGGAGGAAAAGGAAGCAGAGCGTGCTGAAGCTGAGGCGGAGGCTAAACGTATAAAAGAAGAACAGAGAAAACGCGCAGAGGAAAGAAGAATCAGAGCAGAAAAGAAATATAATTGGAGTACTGAGCCGGCGGCACAGGACGATGACGGCGATTGGTACGAGCAATGGAAAAAAGGAGAAACCGACTAAGATGTCATAGGTGACAGATATTTTGGAAAGAGGGAAATAATATGACTTTTGTAATAGCTTCAAATAATGAGAATAAGGCAGAGGAACTTAGGAGAATGCTCAAGCCGCTCGGAATAATTGCCAAAACTGCGGCTGAGCTTAATATTGAGCTTGACGATGTTGAAGAAACAGGGGAAACCTTCAAGGAAAATGCAGAGCTTAAGGCGGTTGCCGCAATGAAAAAAACAGGTATGCCCGCCATTGCAGATGATTCCGGGCTGACGGTTGACGCACTCGGCGGCAGACCGGGAGTATATTCCGCCCGCTATGCAGATACCGATGAAGAAAAAATCGGTAAGCTTACAAAGGAGCTTGCAGATTCCGGAAAGACAGACAGAAGTGCACATTTTGAATGTGTGATATGCTGTTGTTTTCCCAATGGAGAGAAAATATTTGCTTTCGGTAAATGTGACGGCTCGATAGGCTACGCTCCGAGAGGAACAAACGGCTTCGGATATGACCCTATTTTCTTCGTTGAGGGTAATAAAACCTTTGCCGAGCTTACAGATAATCAAAAGGACGCTATGAGTCACAGAGGAAGAGCTTTGCGCAGCCTAAGTGAGCAGCTTTTGATTAAATTCAACAAAAAGCAAGGAGAATAATAAATGCTTACAAGTAAACAAAGAGCGTTTCTGCGCTCGCTTGCAACAAATGAGGATACAATACTTATGCTCGGAAAGGGAGGAATGAGCGAACAGATAATCAAGCAGGCTGATGATGCCCTTACCGCACGTGAGCTTATAAAGGGAAAGGTGCTTGAAACGTCGGATATTACACCGAGGGAGGCGGCAGAACATATAGCCGCAGAAACAGGGAGCGATGTCGTTCAGGTCATCGGCTCAAAATTCATTCTTTTCAGACGTAATATAAAAGAGCCGAAGATTGAATTGCCTTCGGCAAAAAGAAAACGTAAATATTAAGAGTATTGGAGTTGCTGATTATGAAAACTGCAATATTCGGTGGGAGCTTTAACCCCATTCATAACGGTCATATACAGCTTGTTAATACATTTATTGATAATTTGAGGCTTGACAGGGCAATTATAATTCCTGCATATGTTTCGCCGTTCAAGGAAAAGGATAATTCCGTTATGCCTGAACAGAGGCTCGAAATGTGCAGACTTGCCTTTGAGGACAATAAAAAAGTTGAGGTAAGCGATATTGAAATACGCAGAGGAGGGGCGAGCTATACATATATGACGCTGGCTGAGCTGTCCGAAAAATATAAGGGTGATGAGTTTTTTCTGATAACCGGAGCGGATATGTTTATGTCCGTTCATACATGGAAGCACCCCGAAATAATTTTCCGAATTGCAACGATTTGCGGAATACCGAGGGAAGGCGAGGATATTTACTCACTGCACAGACAGGCTGAATATCTGAAAAAACTGGGTGCAAAAACCGAGATACTTGATATATCCGTCATGACAGTATCTTCAACAGAGATAAGGCGAAAAATCAGAGAGGGCAGGAGCATATCCGGTCTTGTGCCGGAGGCAGTGGAAAATTATATCAGGAAGAACAAACTGTATCTGTAAAATAAATGCGGAATGATAAATTGTAGGGATAAATTATGGCAGCATTTACATGACGTTTGTATGTATGAGTTTAATATTGTGGAACGGCTGCATGACAGCGGAAAAAAGATTGATGATACGGGTTTATCATTCGGTATGGGCAGCTATTATAAAGTCCGATAGGTGGGAATGCACTAAAAAAATGCCCATTGTGCTTGAAACGGACGGAATATACTGGTATAATAGTTTGTGTTGATAAAAAGTTGATTGTCGGAAGTGATTTGATGACTGTTAAGGATTATGAGGAAATAATAAGCAGACGTATGAAGGGTGCACGCTTCAAGCACTCAAAAAACGTTGCAAAAGAGGCTGTGCGTCTTGCGGAAAAATACGGTGCGGATGTAGAAAAGGCTGAAATAGCGGGGATACTGCATGATGCAACAAAGGAAACCCCCGAGCAGGAGCAAATGGAGCTTATTGCACGTGCAGGCATAGAGCTTAGTGAGCTTGAAAGAACAAGCCATAAGCTTTGGCACGCAATATCCGGAAGTGCTTATATTCAGGTTGAGCTTGGAATTGATGATGAGGATATAATCAATGCGATAAGATACCATACTACGGGAAGAGCAGGAATGAGCCTTCTTGAAAAGATTATCTTTGTCGCAGATTTTACATCGGCAGAAAGGGATTATGACGGTGTCGATAAAATGCGTAAGGTCGCAGACAGGGGGCTTGATAATGCCGTTCTTGAGGGAATGAGCTTTACTATAGCAGACTTGGCCGAAAGAAAGCTTACCATTGCACCCGATACCTTTGCAGGATATAATGAATTGGCTTTTTGTAAGGCAAAGGATAAAAATTAAACAGAAATGGGGATTAAAATGACGTCTTTAGAAACAGCAAGACTTGCGGTCAAGGCACTGCTCAGATTAAAGGGTCTTGACGTAAGTGTGATAAAAATTAGGGATATTTCCTCTATTGCAGATTATCTTGTCATAGCAACAGGTACATCAAATACCCATGTCCGTGCACTTGCAGACGAGGTTGAACACAGACTTGACAATGAGGGAATAAGCGTGAGCCATATTGAGGGCTATCGCTCGGATTCATGGATACTTCTTGATTATGTTGATGTTGTTGTTCATGTATTTTCGGACGAGGGACGTAAATATTACGACCTTGAACGACTATGGCAGGACGGAGAAAAAATCGATATATCTGATATTGAAGAAATGCCGCTTGAAATGCTGTTCCCGACAGCAAAGTAAGGGGTAATATAAAGGAGAGGACAGAAATGAGATACGACCACAAAAAAATCGAGCCGGTATGGCAGAAAAAATGGGAGGATGCAGGTATTTATCATGCCGAGGCAAATTCGACAAGACCTAAGTATTACGCTCTTATAGAATTTCCCTATCCTTCGGGAAAGGGACTTCATGTAGGACACCCGCGTTCATATACCGCACTCGATATAGTAGCAAGAAAGCGCAGGATGCAGGGATATAATGTTCTTTATCCGATAGGCTGGGATGCTTTCGGACTTCCTACCGAAAATTTTGCAATTAAAAATCATGTACACCCGAAAGAGGTTACTAAGAAGAATGTAGCACGCTTTAAAAATCAGCTTCAGTCTCTCGGTATTTCCTTTGACTGGAGCAGGGAAATAAATACGACCGACCCGTCCTATTATAAATGGACGCAGTGGATATTCCTACAGCTTTTCAAGCACGGTCTTGCATATAAAAAGGAAATGGCTGTGAACTGGTGCACAGGCTGTAAATGCGTTCTTGCAAATGAAGAGGTCGTTGACGGAGTATGCGAACGCTGTGGAAGTGAGGTTATAAGAAAGGTAAAATCTCAGTGGATGCTGAAAATTACGGCATATGCGGAAAGACTGATAAATGACCTTGACCTTGTTGATTATCCCGACAGAGTAAAGGCTCAGCAGAGAAACTGGATAGGCCGCTCCACAGGCGCAGAGGTTGATTTCAAGACAACAACAGGCGATACCCTTACGGTTTATACGACCCGTCCCGATACGCTTTTCGGTGCAACATATATGGTTATTTCTCCCGAACATCCGATTATAGAAAAGCTTTCGGATGTCATAACCAATATGGACGAGGTACGCAAATATCAGGCGGAGGCAGCTAAAAAGTCGGATTTTGAGCGTACGGAGGTCGCAAAGGATAAAACAGGTGTAAGGATAGACGGTGTTGAAGCAATAAATCCCGTAAACGGAAAGCAGATACCTATATTCATTTCCGACTATGTACTTGTTTCCTACGGCACAGGTGCTATCATGGCTGTTCCGGCACATGATACCCGTGACTGGGATTTTGCAAAGAAATTCAATCTTCCGATTATTGAGGTAGTAAAGGGCGGAGAGGATGTGCAGAAAGCCGCATTTACCGATTGCGCAACCGGAGTACTGACAAATTCCGATTACCTTGACGGACTCAGTGTTGAGGATGCAAAGAAGAAAATAACCGAAAAGCTTGAGGAACAGGGCATAGGCAGGGCAAAGGTTAATTACAAGCTCCGTGACTGGGTATTTGCACGTCAGCGTTATTGGGGTGAGCCTATTCCGATTGTGCATTGTCCGTGCTGCGGTGCGGTTGCCATTGACGAGAGCGAGCTTCCGCTTGAACTGCCGGAGGTTGAATCATATGAGCCGACCGATACCGGAGAGTCACCGCTTGCGAAAATGACAGATTGGGTAAATACAAAATGCCCGAAATGCGGCGCAGATGCCAAGAGGGAAACGGATACAATGCCGCAGTGGGCGGGATCTTCGTGGTATTTCCTCAGATATATGGATCCGCACAACGACAAAGCACTTGCCTCAAAGGAAGCACTTGAATATTGGTCACCTGTTGACTGGTATAACGGCGGTATGGAGCATACGACACTTCATTTGCTTTACAGCCGTTTCTGGCATAAGTTTTTGTATGATATCGGTGTTGTACCCACACCCGAGCCGTATGCAAAAAGAACAAGCCACGGTATGATTCTCGGTGAAAACGGAGAGAAGATGTCAAAGGCAAGGGGAAATGTTGTTAATCCCGATGAAATAGTAGAGGAATACGGTGCAGATACAATGCGTTTGTTTGAAATGTTCCTCGGTGATTTTGAAAATGCCGCACCGTGGAGCTCAGACAGCATAAAGGGATGCCGACGTCTTGTTGAGAGATTTTATAATTTCCTCAATGTAATGACTGACGATGAGGGAATACGTCCGGAGCTTGAAACACCGATAAATAAGACAATAAAAAAGGTCGGCGATGATATAGAGATACTGAAATTCAATACCGCGATTGCCGCTCTTATGACGCTTATAAATGAAATTTATAATACAGGCTCTGTTACAAAGGGTGAACTGAGGATATTTACAATACTTCTCAGTCCGTTTGCACCTCATGTAGCGGAGGAGGTATGGGAAAATGGCAGGCTCGGAAGCGGTTTTGCGGCGCAGCAGAAGTGGCCCGAATATGATGAGAGCAAATGTATTGAATCTACTGTGGAGATAGTTGTACAGGTCAACGGAAAGGTTCGTGACAAGATAACCGTAGACGCGGATATAGATCAGACCGGAGCCATAGAGAAAGCTAAGCAGAGCGAAAAGGTACAGAGCTTTATTGACGGAAAGAATATCGTAAAAGAGATCTATGTCAAGGGAAAGCTTGTCAATATTGTAGCAAAGTAATAATGGATGTCGCCTGACATATTCGATATTTCGGAAAACAAGGACGGGACAGCATAGCACAAATTTGATTATCATTCACATACTCGAACTTTGAGTATGTGAATGGATCTCTATTTGCGTATTATTCTGATCTCAATGTAAAATGGGCGTATTACATGATGATAAAATCGTTTTTGGGAAAGGAATATGAAATATGGTTATTAGAATTAAATCACCGAAGAAAGTATTAATGGGATTAAGGGTTTTGTTTGCTGTTGTATCGGCTATTATACTGATATTTGTTATAAAAGTGGTTGCTGATACGATTGCCGATAAGGATTATGTAAGTGTGGACGCTAAGATAACCTCAGTTTTCGTTATAGATGAAAGCGGAATCAGAAGGAAAAATTCAATAAATAAAACTTCGTTTGTGAGATACGGCACGATAGAATATACCTTTAACTCGCAGGAATACACATCAGAAATAAAATTGGAATCGTTTCATGACGCAGGTCAGGGAGATACAATAACCATAAGAGTCAATCCTAATAACGCCCATGAAATAGCGGAGGATTTTGAAAATAAGGACATAGTTACCGGTATTTTCGATATGATAGTTGTTGATATACTTATTTTTTTATTAATAAAATGGTTAAAGATAAAGTATTCTTCCGAATCAAATGAGTAATTAAATTATAACCGTATTTAAAATAAAATGAGGGCAAATCACTTAGTGTGACAGCCCTCATTTTTTATATTGACTGATTGTTATACTGCAAACTACTCTGTTATATTTCGCCGGGAAGGGTAGGCTGCCTACCGTTCGTACCGTGTGGTGGAGCAGGCATTTGACCGTCTGTTGTGTCAGGCATTGTACCGGACTGTTGTCCGCCCATGCCGCCGAAGCCTCCTCTGCCGCCCATGCCGCCGAAGTTGCCCCTACCGCCGCTGTATGTGGTATTTCCGCTTGAATCGGCATACGTCAGAGTTTCGGATATTGTAAAGGTGGAATAAAGCGTTCCTTCCGATGTGACCTCCGGCTTAGTGTAATATCCTTGTACATTGTCGCCTGTTACTGTGCCGCCTGTATATACCTTATAGGTTTCACCTGTTTTAAGATCGGCAGTGCTGAATATAATGCAGCCGAATTCCTTGACAGGAGACATAGCGGCAAGAACCTTTCCGCTGTTGTCGGTAAGATATACGGATGTTCCGGCGGACTGATTTTGTTCAAAAAGTACAGCTGCAATATTCTGACCGTTTGCGGAGGGCATTTCAAGCATATCAGAAGTACCTGCACCTATAAGCGTGCCGCCTGTGAGGGTACAGCTTCCGTCATGGTCAAGTATTCCGTTTCCGCTCCGGGTTGTTCCGTTGATTATGACAGTACCGCCTGAAATATCGAGGTTGCCGTTGCTGTCAAGTCCGTCACCCTGTGCGTTGACATATATTGTACCTCCGCTTATTTGTAATGCTCCGGCGGATGTATCGGATGTATCGTTGGTTTGCTCAAAATTCTGAGGAATTTTTCGTCCGAATCCGCGGCCGCCGTCCATTCCTCCAAGACCGCTGAAGTCGTTGCCGCCCGAGCAGTTTACTCCGTCATCATCCGCCGTAAGATCTACCGTACCGCCGGAAATATTGATATTATCCGCCTCAAGACCTTCATGTGACTGCTCAACGGTTATATCTCCTCCGCTTATATTTAGTGTATTGTCTGCATGGAATGCATCGTCACCGCTTTTAAGCGTCATGGTACCGTTTGTTACGGTGATATCTCCGTTGCTGTGTACTGAATCGTTATATGCGTCCACTGTGATATTCCCGCCGTCTATATTTACGGCAGAGCCCGCCTTGAGCGCTTTCATGCTGTCGGTTGTGTCGGAGTTTGCCGATGAAGCCGTATCCGAAGCACCGTTTCCTGTTGTGACTGTGATATCACCGCTTTTTACGGTAAGTACTCTTTCGGCCTGTATACCGTCATTTGCGGCTTTAATGCTGATAGCCGCATTTTCTATGGTGACATTTCCCTTTGTTTCATCTTCGGTTTTGTTGTAGTTTGAACGCATACCGTCACCGTTCCTTGTTTCAACGGTAATACTTCCTCCGCTTACGTTGAGATTATCCTTACCTGATATTCCGTGATGCTCAGATATTACATTGATCGTTCCGCTTTGTATATTGAGAGTATCCTTTGCGGTTATGCCGTTATTTCTGTCCGCTGTAACATTAAGAGTACCGCCGCCGAGGATGGTGAGGTTATCCTGTATATAAAGTGCGGCATTGGGAACCTCACTGTCATCACTGTCCGAGCCGGTATATACTCCGTCATCGGAAATACTGTTTGTCGTTCCGCTCTCAAGGGAAATAAAGGTTTCGGCACATTTTGAAGCATATATTGCAGGCCCGTCGGAAAAATGTATATCGGCACTTTTAAGAATTATATTGACGGTATCGTTTTCTCCCGCATCAACAATAATTTGCCCGTTTTTGAGAGTTCCGCTTATAATATATGTTCCCTTATCGCTGACGGTAACAATATTTCCGTCAACCTTTGCACCGCCGCCGCTTACAGACGCTGTATCACCGCTGAGGGTGATTTTGGTTGCTTTGCTTTCATCATAAGACAGATCCATAATCTTGCTGTCGGTTGTCGAGGCGTCATTTACTACAGACGACGGATTTGAGTCATCTGTTGTTTTATTATCGCTGCATCCCGAAAGAAATGCAGTGCCTGCAAGTGATGTACACAAAAGTGCAATGATAAGCTTGCCGAATTTATTACTTCGCATTATATATTTCTCCCTTTCTTTAGGTTTTGTTGTTCATATTATAAATATAGGATAAAGATATATTATGTTTTTGCTGTAAAACAAATGTTAACGAAGCCTGAATTTTTTTAAAGGCTATATATTGTAAATGTAAAAAATTATATATTTGACTTGATTTAAAGAAAAAAGCTGTGCTATACTATATCCATGATTTATGACGTCTCTGTTTAGATTTTAACACATAAATATATTTTATTCAATTACAAAGAGGTGCAGATATGAAATTTGAATTGAAGAAGTGGGATCTTGCCTATCTTGACGATTTCATGAAGGCGACAGATGACCCTGAGCTTGCGAAAAATATGTGTGAAAACCTTCCGTATCCGATGGATGACGTATTCGCCGTTGAATATATAAGGGAAAGAGTATTAAACGGTGAAAAAAAGCAGATGTGCAGGGCTGTTGTTGTTGACGGTCATGCCGTGGGCGGAGCAGATATAATACTTGGAAGCGGTGATTTTGAAAAAACGGCGGAAATATCCGTATGGCTTGCAAGGCAGTACAGAGGTAAGAATCTCGGTTCGGCTGTCATAGCCCGAATATGTAAAGCTGCATTTGAAAGATTTGATATTGTAAGAATAGGAGCGCATCCGTTTTCGACGCATATGGTTGTTGCGGCAGCACTGGAGGCAGCGGGCTTCAAGCATGAGGGAACAATGCGAAAGGCGATATTTAAAAACGGAAAGATATATGATTATGAAATATATGCATTGCTCAGGGAGGATATCTGAATACCGTAAATTAATGCGTGCAGACTGACGAATATAGCTTGCACGCATTTATATGTAATTATTGCTGATTTGTTATTTCCTTATTTTTGATATTAGATATCAGAAAAGCTTCGCCCTGTTCAATGAAAATTTCCTTTTGCTCATTTGTCATTGCACGGCAAATACGCAGCAGCTCATCCTTCCGGATATTCATTTGTGCTTTTGAGTGTCATGCCGGGCAGATAATCAATACCTACGTCGAAGTATTCAGCCTCACGTATATTATATTTATAACCTAATATATTACTTGAATTTTCAAAATGAGTCAGGGAAACTCAATATGTATATTTGGCAAAGCAAAAAAAGCACCCCGCCATTAAGCAAGGGTGCCGGTACTTATGCTGTTCTTTTGTTATGCAGACGCAAACGGTCTGAAATCATAGCGATAAATTCACTGTTTGTCGGCTTGCCTCTGCCGTTGTGGATAGTATAGCCGAAATAGGAATTGAGAACATCGACATCGCCCCTGTCCCATGCTACCTCTATTGCATGACGTATAGCACGCTCAACACGGGACGAGGTGGTTTCGTACTTTTTGGCAACGGAAGGATATAATTCTTTGGTAACTGCATTGATAATTTCAGGACGGCGTACACACATCATAATTGAATCCCTGAGATAATGATAACCTTTGATATGGGCGGGTACACCAATCTGATGAAGTATATCCGTTATGGTTATTTCCATCTCTTTGTCTATACTTATTATTGAGCCGGCAGATTTTTCAATATCCTGACCGGAGCAATAGCTGAGAAGGTCGGAAATCCTTTCAAGAAGGTCTTCTGCACGGTACGGTTTTATTACAAAATATGCTGCCCCTGCACAAAGAGCTTCACGCTCAAGCATAGGACTGTCATAATTGGAAATTATCACGAATACAGGCTGAACAGAATTACTGTCTTTTTTGATTTGACGAATAACTCCGACGCCGTCTATATTGCTCATAAACATATCCATAAGAACTATATCAGGTTGAAATTCCTTGATTTTTTCCGTTACTTTAATGCCGTCCTTTTCGCAGAATTCCGGAATGAAACCTCTTTCAGTAAAGATTTCCGTCTTTTCCGACTCAAACTGACCGGCTTCTTCCGTGATTAAAATTTTAAATTGCTCTTTCATGGTTAATTCCCCCGTAAGTTTTTTTGATGATATTATATTACCATAAATTACCATATTTGGCAAGAGTTTATTTTGAGGGAATTTATAAAAAATTAAAATTTTATTGATTTACCAAATTTGACAGAGTTAATTTGTTTTCTTTTGTACAAAAGTGTTGTTGAATTCTGTCATATTTTCCGCGAAAATAGCATATCCGTGTGAAGGGTCATTGATAAACACATGAGTAACGGCTCCTACAAGCCTTCCGTTTTGTATGATCGGACTTCCGCTCATGCCCTGTACAATTCCGCCAGTTTTTTCAAGAAGCTCTTCATCTGTTATTTTAATTACCATATTTTTGGTAATATTGACATTGTTATAGCTTATATCCTCTATTTCGATATCATAGAATTCGGGAGTACTGCCGGAAATGGTTGTACATATCTGAGCATTTCCTCTTACGACCTCCTGACGAAACGCAACGGGTATATCCTTACCGTCGCTGAAGACGCTGCCGCTGAGCTCTCCGTAGATACCGCATTCATCATTTGCGGTAATTGTACCTATGGGATGATTGTCCGAAAAAAATCCGCAGAGCGAGCCGGGATAACCGCCGACGCTTTTATCGACGGAGGCGATATTGGCAGTTACTATATCTCCTTGAGCAAGAGGCATGATACTGCCGCTTTCGCTGTCGCTTATTCCGTGTCCGAGTCCGGCAAAGGTACTGTTTTCCTTATCTGTAAAGGTTATTGTACCGATCCCGGCGCAGCTGTCACGAACCCACAGTCCGACGCGGTAGCTCTTCAGCTGTATATCCCATGCGGGTGTTATTACGGTGTTATATTTTTCGCCGTTATGCAAAGCAGAGATACTTATCGACCCGCCGCCGCTTTTTTCAACAATATCCATAAGCTGTTCGTTTGTTCTGAGCTGTGTTCCGTCGACGGAGGTTACAATATCGCCGCTGCATATTCCCGCTTCATTCGCAGGATTTTTATTTCCCTGCGGAGTCGGAACATCGGAAGTCTGGGCGACGACCAATCCGTCGGTATACAATCTTATGCCGAACGGCTCTCCTCCAAGTGTAACTGTTTTGCGTTGTGTGAAATTAACATTAACGTTTTTTACAGGAACCGAGCCGAAAAGCATAATTTGTGCGGTGGTATTTCCGTCTGAGGACATATCTGATGAAGCGTCTGCCGTATCATATCTGATTGAAACGGGAAACGAGCAAAAGCTAACTTCACTGTCGGGGCTGATTGAAAGCTCGTCGGGAGTGAGATAAGCCGCAGCTGAGCCCACTCCGAGGGTAAGCAGTGATAAAGCGGCAATATATGCCGTCAGAGATTTAAAAAATTTTCTGATAATTTCACCCCCTCATAATTATTATTACCGATAATTACGGATTGAATATGGGAAAAATTTTTTTATATCAAATTTAAGTATATATTACATAATTTTAATTGAGATATTTTCGGTATTTATTTTTTTATAATAGGAGAAGCAGATTTATTTCCCGCTTCTCTTATTTTTTGTTTTTTTATCGTTTTTCATTCATAACACAAATCATTTTCAGAACAGCAGATTTTTGATTTACGGACAAGCTTGCCCAACCGTCAAATAATTTTTTAAGTTATGGGGTTTGATACCATTGCAGCTAAAGCTGTATCGGAATTAAGGCAAATGTTCAACCGGATCAGGCTTATACTTGTACTTCCATGAATTAATCAAACTATAGGGTAGAAACAGGAAGATATATAAAAATATTATAATGGTTATCTGTATGAGGCATTAGGTTATCATTTCCCTTACGGCAGCAAACCTACAGCCGCTTTGTACAGTACTTTGAGATGTAATAATTTGTAAATTTATTATGATTTTTGTAAAGTGAATGGCAAAAGCACAGAAAATTTCATCGGCTCCGTTAATACAAAATAAGTGATTTATATGTGGTTGACAAACAGCCTTAAAAATTGGTAAAATATATTGTTGACAGGTATATTTTGTATGCTTGAATATTGTGCGAAAGATGGTTTGTTATGATAAAAAGTATGACAGGCTACGGCAGATTCGAGGGCATCGTTGAGGGCAGAAGGATTGTAATTGAGATAAAATCTGTAAATCACCGATTTTTCGAGCTTCAGTGCCGTACACCGAGAGGCTGTGGCTTTATAGAGGAAACCATAAAAAATTTGGTGTCCGAATATGTTACAAGAGGAAAAATTGATGTTTTCGTATCAATAGAGTCGGATGACGAAGTGGCAGCAGACGTCAGCCTTAATCATTCACTTGCTGCGGGATATGTTAATGCTTTAAGGGAACTTCGTGACAGCTATGACCTCGAGGATGATATAACAGTTTCACTTCTTGCAAAATACAGCGATATTTTTACGGTACGCAAGGCTCCCGAGGATGAGGAAAAGCTTTGTGCAATAGTCGAGCAGACGGGAAGACAGGCACTTGAGGCTTTTGTTGCAATGCGTGAGCGTGAAGGTGAAAAGCTCAGGGATGATGTGCTTGAAAGATGCGATACTATCATAAATCTGGTGAGCTTTATAGAGCAAAGATATCCGCAGATGGTCGAGGAGTATCGCAATAAGCTTCTCGCAAGATTAAATGAGATACTCGGTGAAACGGCGATTGACCCTCAGAGAATACTTACAGAGGCGGCGATTTTTGCCGATAAGACAGCGGTTGATGAGGAAACAGTCAGGCTCAGAAGCCATATAGATCAGCTCAAGGGTATGCTTGCAGGAAGCGAAGCAGTCGGAAGAAAGCTTGATTTTATAGTGCAGGAAATGAACAGAGAGGCAAATACTATCGGTTCTAAAATAAGTGACGCTGAGCTTGCACATAAGGTAGTGGATATAAAATCCGAAATAGAGAAGATCAGGGAGCAGATTCAGAATATTGAATAACCTGCCCGGGTGTTTAAATTCAGGGTGATCACAGTATTTGGAGTTGATTTTATGCTGCTTATAAATATCGGATACGGCAATATGCTTTCAGCCTCAAGGGTGATAACGATAGTTGCGCCGGAGGCTTCTCCGGTTAAAAGAATAATGCAGAGCGCAAGGGAAAGACATATGCTTATCGACGCAACCTGCGGAAGAAAAACAAAATCCGTTATTGTTATGGACAGCGGTCATATAGTGCTGTCTGCAATTTCAGCGGAGACGCTTGCACACAGGATAAGCGGTACGGACAGCGCCGGAGAGGAAGAGGATTATGAAAAATAACGGACTTTTGTTGGTGATATCGGGACCTGCGGGTGCCGGAAAGGGAAGCGTTGCTTCTGAGCTTATAAAGGATGAAAATATACGTCTTTCTATTTCCGCAACGACAAGGGCACCGAGAGGTAAGGAAGAAAACGGCAGAGAGTATTATTTTTATGAGCGTGAGCAGTTTGAAAGAATGATAGAAGAGGGGGGCTTTATTGAATATGCACAGTATCTTGAAAATTATTACGGTACTCCCAAAAAGCCAGTTGACGACTGGAGAAAGGATGGCAAGGATGTCATTCTTGAAATAGAGGTGCAGGGCTGTGAAATAGTAAAAAAGGCTGTTCCGGACTGTGTAAGCATTTTTATCATGCCTCCGTCCATGGAGATACTCGAAAAGCGGCTTCGCGGCAGAGGAACCGAAACGGAGGAAAATGTCCAAAGGCGTATGAAAAGGGCAGGGGAGGAGCTTGTGCTTGCAAGGAACTACGACTATGTTGTTGTGAATGATTCGCTTGAGGACTGCGTTAAAAATGTAAAAGCTATTATAACGGCGGAAAAGCTCAGGTCGGAAAGATCGGGCTTTGAGATATAAAATCAGGAAAAGGAGATATTATTATGTATGAGCATTATACAAGACCGTCGGTGGACGATATTTTTGCAGGTAAGATGAGTAAATATGCACTTGCGATCGCAGTTGCAAAGAGGGCAAGGGAGATAACGGACGATATGCAGAACGATAAGGGAAAGGTATACGATAAGCCGGTTATCGTGGCTGTTGAGGAATTTAAGGAGCATAAATATGCTATCCTTGAGCCGGATATAAATGAATGACAGTTTTTTGACTGCGTCCGTTGCTGTTGAAAAGACCAAATACAGCTATGATAAGCTGTACACATATGCGGTTCCGGAAGGAATGAGAGATAAAATACAGGAAGGCTGCCGTGTAAAGGTAAGCTTTGGGCACGGACTCAGACAGGGAATGGTGATGCACCTTAGTAAAACTGAGGATGTATCCGGTCTGAAAGAAATTTCTCAGCTTATAGACAATAAACCGGTACTTACCCCGGAACTGCTGTCACTGGGCGAATTTGTCAAGGAGCGATGCTATTGCACGTATTTTGACGCATATACGGCAATGCTCCCGACAGGCTTATCCGTTAAGCTTACATACAGCTACGGTATAGATAAAAATACAGATATATCGGGATTTCTTCTCAGCTCCGACGAAATCCGGGCGGTGGAATATCTTTCATCAAGAAAAAAACCGGTAAGGCAGGATTTGATACTGAAAGCCCTTTCAATGAAGGATGAGTCTGTTCTTGACAGCCTTGTTGATAAGGGAATTATAAGCAAAACCGAAACGGTAAAAAAACGCATTGCCGATGTGACAGTGAAAATGATAAGACTCAGGGGAGAAGTACCTGAGAGGAAATATACTCCCTCACAGGAGGAAGTGTTGAGAGTACTCGGCAATATAGGTGAAGCCTCCGTCAAGGAGGTGTGTTATTTTACAGGCGTCGGTATTTCCGTTGCCGATAATCTTGTCAAAAAGGGAATATGTGAGTATTTTGATGCGGAGCCTCCAAAGCCGGATTTTACCGCGGGGTCCGAAACCGATAGGAAGGATATAATTCTGACAAATCAGCAGGAAAAATGCTATAACGATCTGTTAGGGCAATACCTCAGCGGAAAACCGTCCGTGTCTCTTCTTTACGGCGTTACCGGAAGCGGAAAAACCTCCGTTTTTATGAAGCTTATCGACAAAGCGAACGAGGACGGCAAGGGTGTAATATGCATGGTACCCGAAATATCCCTGACGCCTCAGCTTCTGGCGAAATTCACGGCAAGATACGGGAAAAAGGTGGCAGTATTTCATAGCGGATTATCACTCGGAAAAAGGCTTGAGGAATGGCGCAGAGTAAAAAACGGCGAGGCTGATATTGCGGTCGGAACGCGCTCGGCGATATTTGCCCCCATGGAAAATCTCGGACTTATAGTAATGGACGAGGAGCAGGAATACAGCTATAAATCCTCGGCGTCACCGAGATTTCATGCAAGGGAGCTTGCAAAATACCGCTGTCTTTTGAGCAAATGTCCGCTTGTTCTTTCATCGGCGACGCCGTCTGTGGAAAGCTGTTATTATGCACAAAGCGGAAGATATCTTCTCAGCAGGCTGGATAAGCGTTACGGAAATGCAAGACTTCCCCATGTCATAACCGCGGATATGAACAGAGAGCATGACCAGGGGAATAATTCGGGATACAGCTCGGTTTTGATTGAGGCTATTGAGGAAAATCTTGAATACAATCATCAGTCGATAATACTTCTCAACCGCAGAGGGCATAATACCTTCGTGGCGTGCCGCTCCTGCAATGAGGTTATTTCCTGCCCGAATTGCTCGATATCGCTTACATTTCACAGCGCAAACAGCAGACTTATGTGTCATTATTGCGGGTACAGTATACCTGCACCCGACAAATGCCCGTCCTGCGGCTCGGATAAGCTCAGATATTCGGGTGTGGGAACGCAAAAAGCGGAGCAGGAGATACAGGAGTTTTTCCCCGATGCAAGAATACTCCGTCTTGATACCGATTCAACCATGCAAAGATATGCATATGAAAAAAAACTGGGTGATTTTCGTAACGGTAAGTATGATATAATGCTTGGTACACAGATGGTTGCAAAGGGGCTTGATTTTCCCAATGTTACCCTTGTCGGAGTTTTGTCGGCGGACAGTATGCTGCACTGCGATGATTTCAGAAGCTACGAGCGTACATTTTCGCTTCTTACACAGGTGGTGGGCCGCTCGGGCAGAGGCGGTATTGAGGGCAGGGCTATAATTCAGACCTATGAGCCTGAAAATCCCATAATAGAATTTGCCGCCGCACAGAATTATGATGAATTTTTCAACGCCGAAATAGCGCTTCGGCGCACAATGCTTTATCCGCCCTTTGCGGATATCGGTGTTGTTGCCTTTTCTTCGGAGGATAAACAAAAAGCACATGACGCGGCTGATTATTTTACAGACAGACTGAAGGCTGCTGCCAAAGAAGTATATTCCGAACTGCCGCTTCGTGTTATGGGACCTTCACCTGCTTATATTTCAAAAATGGGCGGAAAGTACCGTTTCAGAATAATTATAAAATTCAAAAACTGTAGAAGATTCAGGGTGATGATGTCGGAGCTGCTTACAGACCTCGGAAATAACAGAAGCTTTTCAACTGTTTCCGCTTACGTAGATATTGACCCCGACAGCATTATGTAGAATTAAGAATAAAATGCGCGATTTAGCGCCGATATATTTGGAGGATGTTATGGCTATAAGAAATATAGTAAAAGAGGGCGACCCCATTTTGACAAAGGTTTGCCGTCCTGTGGAAAAATTTGACGAAAAGCTTGCGGTCCTGCTTGACGATATGTACGAAACCATGGTAAAAAATGAGGGAGTGGGAATTGCCGCACCGCAGGTAGGGATACTCCGCAGGATCTTTGTCATTGATGTAGGTGACGGAAAGCTGGAATTTATAAATCCGAAAATTGTAAAGACAAAGGGCACTCAGGAAGGCAGCGAGGGCTGTCTTTCCTGCCCGGGTGAATTTGGGATAACAGTTCGTCCCATGTATGTTACCGTTAACGCATATAACAGATGCGGAGATAAGTTTACGCTTAATGCAGAGGGGCTTCTTGCAAAGGCAATATGCCATGAAAACGACCACCTTGACGGTATCCTGTTTAAGGAACACGTTATAAGGAAAATAGATCCCTCAGAGCTTAAGGATTGAGGAAAACGGGGGATAATATGAAAATAGTATTTATGGGAACTCCCGATTTTGCCGTACCGTGTCTGAAGGCACTTATAAAAGACGGAAACGAAATTGTCGGGGTGTTTTCACAACCGGATAAGCCGAAGGGAAGAAAGCTTATACTGACGCCGCCTCCCGTTAAAGTGACCGCACTCGAAAACGGCTTACAGGTCTATCAGCCGACAACACTCAGAGACGGCAATGCGCTGAATATACTGAAAGAGCTTGAGCCGGAAATGATAGTTGTTGCAGCTTACGGAAAAATACTTCCAAAGGAAATAATAGATTATCCGAAGTACGGCTGTATAAATATCCATGCTTCGCTTTTGCCGGAATACAGGGGTGCTTCCCCCATACAGAGTGCGATAATTGACGGTAAAACCAAGACCGGAGTTACGGCTATGTATATGGACGCAGGGCTTGACACGGGCGATATGCTTATGAAGACAGAAGTCGAAATAGGCAAAAACGAAACCGCCGACGAGCTGCACGACAGGCTTTCCGAGGCGGGAGCAGAGCTTATAGTAAGGGTAGTACATTCCGCTTTGGAGGGTACGCTTGTAAGGGAAAAGCAGGATGATGAAAAATCAACATATGCCGGAATGCTTACAAAGGATATGTCTGTAATAGATTTTTCAAAAACCGCACAAAGCATTCATAACCGTGTAAGGGGTCTTAATTCATGGCCCGGAGCAACGGCTGAGCTTAACGGAAAGAAGGTTAAGCTTCACAGGACCCTTGTATCGAAGGGGGAAGGAGAGCCGGGACAGGTGCTTTCTCTGAATCCGTTTATTGTGGCCTGCGGAGAGGGTGCGATTGAAATAACCGAGCTCCAGCCGGAGGGAAAAAGGAAAATGACAGCACAGGAATTTATTAACGGACTGCATGAAAATGATTCCGGAAATCTTAAATTTTCGTAAGGAGAAAGGATAATGTCAAAATCGTCAAGGCAGCTTGCATATGAGGCACTTATGCGTGTGGAGAGAGAACAGGCATATTCCAATATAACCTTGAACCTGATTTTTTCCGAGGAAAATGCGGATATGCGTGACAAGGCTTTTGCTTCCGTGCTCTTTTACGGTGTGATTGAAAAAAAGCTGCTGCTTGATTATAATTTATCTCAGTTTTCCGACAAACCGATAAATAAGCTTGACACGGAAATGCTTGTCATACTGCGTATGGGGCTGTATCAGTTGTTTTTTATGAACAGCGTACCCGCCGCTGCGGCTGTAAATGAAAGCGTTAAGCTGTGTAAGGACAATAACCTTTACAGTGCCTCCGGGTATGCAAACGGGGTCTTGAGACGTGCTTCAAAAGCCGACAGCCTGACATTCCCGAATAAGCGCAAGGGTAAAAATAAATATCTTTCGATAAAATATTCATGTCCGGAGAAGATAATAAGGCTTTGGAGGGAAAGCTACGGCGATGATATTGTTCAGGGCATACTTACCTCTCTTGAGGGCAGACCTCCGATTGCAGCAAGGGTAAATACTCTTAAAACGGATACGGACAGTTTGGTTTTATCATTACATGAAGAAAATATCGGAGCTGAAAGCTCAGAATTGCTTGACGGTTGTATATTTTTGCATGAAACAGGCTCCGTTGAAAATATCATGCAATATTCCGAAGGTCTTTTTCATGTACAGGATACAGCTTCACAGCTATGCTGTCGATTATTGGAGGCAAAACCGGGCAATACTGTTATAGATTCCTGTTCAGCACCGGGGGGCAAGGCTTTCACAATAGCACAGTATATGAAAAACAGCGGGAAGATAATTTCCTGCGATATGTACAAAAGCAGACTTACTCTCGTAAGGCAGGGAGCGGAGAGGCTCGGGGTTGACATTATAGAAACGGTTGCGGCGGATTCCTCAGAATATAAGGCGTTTCCGCAGGCGGACAGGGTTCTTTGCGATGTGCCCTGTTCGGGTCTTGGGGTAATAAGGAGAAAGCCTGAACTCAGATATAAAGAAAATTTGGGGCTTGACACTTTGCCCGATTTGCAGTATCTTATACTATGT
This sequence comes from uncultured Clostridia bacterium, assembly GCA_947629295.1. Taxonomy (GTDB): domain Bacteria; phylum Bacillota; class Clostridia; order Oscillospirales; family Acutalibacteraceae; genus UBA1213. Next base: position 6,992 of record CANRDH010000005.1, on the reverse strand, counting down.
AATTGTGCGGCTTTTGCAAAAAGCGGAGGAATCGTTATATATTCTACCTGTACGCTAAATCCATCGGAAAACGGTATGAATATACGAAGATTTCTAAGCGAACATCCGGAATTTGAGCCATATCGGCTAAAGCTGCCAATGGGAATAAAAAGAGGAATTGATGAGCCGGAAAATGAGCTGACATTGTTTCCGCATATAAACGGAACCGACGGCTTTTTCATAAGTGCCGTAAAGAGGAAGTGAGCCGTATGCGGACAGATATAAAATCTATGTATATTTATGAGCTTGAGGAAATGCTCGGGGAGCTTGGAGAACCTAAATACAGAGCGCTGCAGATTTTCAAATGGCTGCATAAAGGACTTAATTCCTTCGATGAAATGACCAATATTTCTCAAAAATTACGACAAAAACTTAGTGAAAACTGCTATATATCTAAGGCGGCTATTGAAAAAAAATTAATTTCGTCTTATGATGATACAAGGAAATATTTATTTTCATTTGCAGACGGGGAATATGTTGAGTCCGTTCTGATGAAATACCGCCACGGATATACAAGCTGTATTTCAACTCAGGTCGGCTGTAAAATGGGTTGTACATTCTGTGCAACAGGCAAGAGTGGATTTTCACGTAATCTTACAGCCTCTGAAATGATAGCGCAGCTTCAGACAGAGCAAACGGATAATAATATACGGATATCCAATGTGGTTCTTATGGGGATGGGCGAGCCGCTTGATAATTTTAATAATGTCATTCGTTTTTTAAAGCTTGTTTCCGACGAAAACGGCATGAATATAGGTATGAGACACATATCCCTCTCAACCTGCGGGATTGTGCCGAAAATATATGAGCTTGCCGATATGAAGCTCCAGCTTACGCTTTCGGTATCTCTTCATGCGCCGAATGATGAAATAAGAAGCAGGACTATGCCGATAAACAGGCGGTATGATATAAAAAGCCTGATCGAAGCTTGCAGGTATTACTGCAAACAGACAGGAAGAAGAATTTCCTTTGAATATGCTATGATAGACGGCGTAAATGACAGTGACAGCTCTGCCGCAGAGCTTGGGGAAAGATTAAGGGGAATAATTGCCCATGTCAATCTTATACCTGTAAATGCGGTAAAAGGAACAGGATACAGGAAAAGTAAAAAGGACAGAATGGAGTCCTTCATAAGGATTTTGGCTAAATCAGGAATTACCGCAACGGTAAGGAGAACGCTTGGCAGTGATATAAATGCCTCCTGCGGTCAGCTGAGAGGAAAAATGTCAGAGCAAGCCTGAGATATACCGAATCTGATTTGCCGGGCAGCTATCGGCAACGGGTAAAGGGGGAAACATATATGGAGATATATTCAAAAAGTGATGTAGGTTTGAAAAGAAGCTCAAACCAGGATTACTGTATGACGGGTACTTTTCCCGACGGAGCCGTATGGGTAGTTGTATGTGACGGTATGGGCGGAGCACACGGCGGAAGCATAGCAAGCCGTGTTGCTGCGGAAAATATATCCGAAACGCTGACAAGCGGCTATAATGATGATATGTCCCCTGAGGATATCCGCAATTTGCTTCTGCTTGCGGCGGAATATGCCAATAAGGCTGTTTATGATATGGCTGTTCATGTTTCGGGTCTTGACGGAATGGGTACTACCGTGGTTTGTGCAGTTGTAAAAAAGAAAAAGGCGCATATTATACATGCCGGCGACAGCAGGGCATATATATGCAGTGATGAAGGGGTTCGGCAGATAACAACAGATCATTCCGTGGTACAGCAGCTTGTTAATATTGGGCAGATAACGCCTGAGCAGGCAAGGCAGCATCCTCAGCGTAATATAATAACCAGAGCGCTCGGAACAGAGCCTGAGCTTCGTACAGATTATAATACCGTTGAATTTGAGGACGGAGCAAAACTTATTGTATGTACGGACGGTCTGTCGAATTATATAACTGACGATAAGCTGCTTGAATTTATAAGGGAATATAAATGCGAGGAATTGACGGACAAATTGATAGAAACCGCTAAAGAGCTTGGAGGCAGCGATAATATTACTGTTGCCGTGGTTGCGGATTAAAAACTTGGAGGGATTTCTCAGATGGATAAATATACAGGAAAAAGGCTTGACAGCCGATATGAAATACAGGAGCTTATCGGCGTGGGCGGTATGGCTATGGTGTATAAGGCATATGATACCGTTGATGATACGACCGTTGCTATAAAGATACTTAAGGACGAATTTTCCAATAACAGTGAATTTATAAGAAGATTCAAAAACGAAAGTAAGGCTATTGCCGTGCTTTCTCACCCGAATATTGTCAAGGTAAATGATGTAAGCTTCGGAGATAAAATCCAGTATATTGTGATGGAGTATATTGACGGTATTACGCTAAAGGAGTATATTGAGCATCAGCACGTTATTCCGTGGAAGGAAGCCGTACATTTTACCGTACAGATACTTCAGGCTATGCAGCATGCCCATGAAAAGGGTATAGTTCACAGGGATATGAAGCCTCAGAATATTATGCTTCTCCAGGACGGTACGATAAAGGTAACGGATTTCGGAATTGCACATTTTTCCGATAACGAGACCCGTACAATGACCGACAAGGCAATAGGCTCAGTGCATTATATTGCCCCCGAACAGGCAAGAGGCGATAATATTGACGGCAAGGCGGATATATATTCCGTCGGCGTTATGCTTTATGAAATGCTGACCGGAAAGCTCCCGTTTGAGGCAGACAGCGCCGTTTCGGTAGCGATTATGCAGATGCAGAATGACCCCGAACCTCTTCGTAAAATCAACGAGAATATTCCGGAGGGTATTGAGGAGATTACTCTTAAGGCAATGCGTAAGGACCCGGGGCAGAGGTATGCCTCCGCAAAGGAAATGCTTGAGGCTATTGAAATTTTCAGGCATAATCCGTCAATAAAATTCAGATACAGCTATTTTGTAGATGAAACTCCGACCAAATATGTCGATTCAATAAATAATGTTTCTTCAGCGTCGCCCGAGCCTGCATATGATGACGATTATGACGGATATGACGAGGAGCTTGCGGGAAGCGCGTCAAAAACCGCGATAAAATGGATAACAGCCATTGTGTCAGTGCTTGTGGTTGCTGCTATCGGTATAATAATTTATATGCTGGTAAGCAACAGTATGAAGGCTAATGAAGCAAAGGACGTTGATGTTCCGCAGTTTGTCGGACTGATGTATGATGAGATACAGGCTGACAAAAAATATAAATTCAAATATGAGATAACAGCGGAATATCAGGCTGATAAGCCTATGAATATGGTACTTTCGCAGGATCCCGAGGCAGGCTCCAAGCAGGTCAAGGAAAATGCCACCATAAAGCTTGTCATAAACAGCGAAAGCACCACCATGCAGATACCCAAGGTAAAGAATTATACCGAGCAGGAAGCTATCAAAAAGCTTGAGGACAGATATTTTAATTATTACGTTGCAAGAGTAAACAGCGCAGACGTTGCCAAGGGTTATGTTATCGACTGCTCGCCGCAGGAGGGTATGGAGCTGGAGATTGGTACAACAGTAACCTTGATAGTGAGCGACGGACCTGCTGTTGAAAAGGTTGAGCTTCCGAGTGTTTATGGACTTAATTACGAAGAAGCGAAAGCAGAACTTGAAAAGAAAGGCTTTACTACTCAGAAGGCAAGTGTTGCAAGCGAACTTGAGGAAGGTATGGTCGTGGGAACAGATCCCCTTGCAGGCAATAAGCTCTCGAAGGGTTCACTTATTACAATACAGGTGAGCGATGGAAGCAGAACCCTCAGGAAAATCAGATATAATATAAGCAATGATCTTCCGAAGGATGAATATGCCGATATAACGGTTACAGTCAATGTTGACGGCAGAAGGCTGGAAGAAAAAACGGGAAGTCCCGCAAACGGATTTACCTTTGAAATTGAGCTTAATCCCGACGATACTAATAATAAGGAAAAGACTGTTACGGTTATGGTTGACGGTGTAAGATATGCCGAATATATATTCGACTTCAGTACAGGAAATGTAAACAGGACATATATCAACACCGGATACAAGATAAAGGAAGAAGCGCCGGAAAGCAGTGAACCCGATACGCTTGAAAGCGATAAGGAAGAAGCTGTCAACAGGCTTAACAACTATGTTGACATTAATGACTATGATACGGAAAGTGCCGACGAAATCCAACGTATAATTGATGAATATACAGGAAGAATAAACGATGCGGGAAGCAGTGATGAGGTTGCAGAGCTTCTTGCAGAGGCGCAGGCTGAAATTGACAGCTTTGAGCCCGGCGTCTCTTCTGAACCGTCAACAGGTGATGATGAGCTTACTCAAACAAGGGAGAATGCATATGCTGAGATAGACTCATATGCGAGGTCGTATTATTATACAGAGTCTGATTGGACAACGGTTGATGGAATCATTGCAGATTATAATTCAAAGATTGAAACTGCCGAAACTATCGAAGAAATATACGAGTACATTCAGCAGGCAAAGAATGAGATAGATGCGGTGCCGAAGCTTAATAATCCAAACAGTACATCGCATTTGCAGTGAATGTCCGGTATAGTCGGACACAACAATACGTTTACTTACTGAGCTGGTGAGCTATGGAAAAATTAACAGGACTGATAGTTAAGGCAGTCAGCGGTTTCTACTATGTTGAAGCCGCTGACTGTGTATATGAGTGCAAGGCACGGGGAATATTCAGAAAAAGGGGTATAAGTCCGTCTGTGGGCGATACGGTGGAAATAACGGTAACCGACGCCGATAAGGCACAGGTCGAGGAAATACTTCCGAGAAAGAATTACCTTGTTCGTCCTCCTCTTGCCAATCTTGACAGGCTGTTTATCGTATCTTCTGTGTGTGAGCCGTCGCCGAGTACGCTGATTATTGATAAAATCAGTGCGGTGGCCGTAAGCAAGGGAATAGAGCCGATAATCGTTTTTACAAAGGCTGATCTTGCGGATACCTCCGGGCTTTTGGAAATATACAGGTCTGTGGGACTGACCTGCTTTGAATACAGCACAAAGAGTGAGCATGACAAGAAAATGATTATATCCCTGCTGGAGGGTAAGATATCTGCTTTTACAGGCAACACAGGTGTAGGTAAATCATCATTGCTTAATTCTCTTTTTCCCGAGCTTCGTATTTCCACGGCGGAGATAAGCCATAAGCTTGGCAGAGGACGTCATACGACGCGCCACAGTGAATTATATAATGTAGGGGGAGGGTATGTCGCAGATACTCCCGGTTTTTCCACGGTGGATATAGAGCGTTATGAGCTTATACGGAAGGACGATATAGCAGGATGTTTCCCTGAATTTGCGGATTATATTGAGAATTGTCGGTTTACAGGCTGTGCCCATATCTGTGAAAAGGGCTGTGCCGTTATTGAGGCAGTAAAAGAGGGGAAAATACCTGTTTCACGACATAACAGTTATAAACAGATGTATGATGAGGTTAAGAATATTCCTGATTGGATGAATAAGCGGTGATATGAAATGTCGATGAAAAGATGTATTCTGATTGGAGCCTCTCCGGATACGGATATAAATACCATAAGCCGCCTGATGCGCAAGGGTGATTATATCATCTGCGCAGACGGCGGCTATATATTTGCCGAAAAGCTCGGTATTTCTCCCGATTTGATAGTGGGGGATTTTGATTCCTCGGAAAGACCTGAAAATTGTAAAAGCGAGATAATATCTCTGCCTGTGAGAAAAGACGATACAGATATGTTATATGCAATCAAAGAGGGAATAAGGCGGGGGTGCGATGGATTTATCATGCTTGGTGCAACTGGGGGAAGGCTCGACCATACCTATGCAAATTTCTGTGCTTTAAAATATCTTGCAGACAGGGGAATACCTGCATACATTGATGACGGCAGGAATGAGATACGGATTATTAACGGTTCTGACCGTCTTGTGGAATCGGGCGGAGGAATGTCAAATTTTATTATAAAGCATAGGGAGCGTCATGGTTTCGGAATATTTCCGTTTGGCTGCGGCAGGTGCAGGGTGTCCCTGAGGGGATTTGAATATAATGCGGAAAACGTGGAGCTTACGGCGGATTTTCCGCTTGGTGTAAGCAACAAAGTGGCGAGTGATTTTGCAGAGGTCAGTGTCCACAGAGGTTGTGCTATAATAATTCTCGAATCGATGTAACCTTTTGAAAAAACGGGTATATTATATTATTGTAAGGCAAACAACAAAGCTTAAGGTCAGGTTGATTGATATGAGAAGATGCTTTGCAAACGGTAAAATGCTGGGCTTCAGTTTGGGGCTGCTTGCGGGATTTGTTCTGCCGGACTGCTGCATAGCCGCAATAACTGCGATTTTGTTGGTAATAATATCATTTTCGCTGCGTGGCAAGTGCAGGTATTGTTAAGCTTTTCGTATACTTATATGCGAAAATCGTAATTATTTCGGGAGGTAGTTTTTATGAAGATAGTAGTAGTAGACAATCCGAAATTCTGGGGCTTTTTTCTGAGAAAGGTATTTGGAATCAAAAAACTCCCAAAGCAGTCTGCATAACCGCCGCCGGCGTGCCGCCGGTGTCGAGCCCGGCTCACGCCGGGTGTTGCCCCATAGTAAGTTTAAATTAGGCATGAATTTTAATGGCTCAACTTTAACATAACATATTGTAGAGCGGCGGCGTGCCGCCGCTGTCAGTTCGTAATGGCTCTATTCAAAACAATTACTCTATAGCTCGACCATATATTTACTCGACGAACAACAGATAAGTCTGTCATATGTAGTAGCGGAGCGGCTCCATGGAGCCGCTCTCGATGCTTTTCTATTGTTTCCGTCAGGCGCAGTACTGCCGCGTGAACTCACTCACCTCCACTATTCAGAGCGAACGCAGTGAGCGAAAACGCGACCAGACAGCGGGGGCACCCCGCCGGTGTGCCGCCGCCGGCGTGCCGCCGGTGTCGAGCCCGGCTCACGCCGGGTGTTGCCCCATAGTAAGTTTAAATTAGGCATGA
>CANRDH010000004.1 GCA_947629295.1 uncultured Clostridia bacterium | reverse complement strand
AAAGAAGAAGCACTTCGTGCAGGAGCTTATTATGTAAATGCAAGATGGCTCGGCGGTATGCTTACAAACTTTGCAACGATCCGCAGAAGAATTGAAAGACTTAACCAACTTCGCACCATGGAATCAGACGGAACTTTTGATCTTCTCCCGAAGAAAGAAGTTATCAAACTTAATCTTGAGATTGAAAAGCTCGAGAAATTCCTTGGCGGTATTAAGGATATGAAAGAACTTCCCGGAGCACTCTTTATAGTTGATCCGCGTAAGGAAAGAATTGCAGTTGCGGAAGCTAAGAAGCTCGGTATTCCGATCGTAGCTATTGTAGATACAAACTGTGATCCCGATGAGATCGACTACGTAATTCCCGGCAACGATGATGCTATACGTGCCGTTAAGCTTATTTCAAGTGCTATGGCTAATGCTATAATCGAAGGCAACGAGGGAAGAACGGGTGCGGCAGCCGAAGAAGCAGCAGAAGAAGATGCTGAAGAGGCTGTTGAGGAATAATCAGTAAACAGAATAGCCGCAATTGTCGTTGCGGCTATTTTTTAAGTAAATAATATTTTGTATACGGAGGTTATTAAACATGGCATTTACAGCTAAAGATGTAATGAAATTAAGAGAAAAGACCGGCTGCGGTATGATGGACTGTAAGAAGGCTCTTACGGAAGCAGACGGAGATATGGATAGGGCAATAGATGTACTCAGAGAGCAGGGACTTGCAAAGGCTGCAAAGAAGGCTTCAAGAATTGCTGCCGAGGGTGTTGCTTTTGCAATGACTAATGCCGAGGGAACAGTCGGTGTTGCACTTGAGGTAAACGCTGAAACTGACTTTGTTGCAAAGAATGCGGAATTTCAGGCATTTGTAAAGACAGTTGCCGAAACCGTTATGGCAGAGAGACCCGCAGATGTTGAGGAGCTTCTTACAAAGACAGCGGTTGGCACATCCATGACAGTTGCCGCTCTTCTTCAGGAGAAGATACAGACAATCGGTGAGAATATAATAATACGCCGCTTCAAGCTTTTTGAGGGCAATGTTGCAGCTTATGTACACATGGGTGGAAAGATTTCCGTTCTTGTTAAGTTTGATACAGATGTTGCAGGTGCAGGCGGCTTTGCAGAATATGCAAAGGATATAGCTATGCAGATAGCTGCCGCTAATCCGCTTTATCTTACAAAAGAGGATGTTCCGGAGGATGTTCTTGAGCATGAGAAGAAAATCATGACAGAGCAGGTTATCAATTCAGGTAAGCCTGCAAACATTGCCGAGAAGATCGTAATGGGCAAGATTGGCAAGTATTATGAGGAAAACTGTCTGCTTTTCCAGTCCTTTATCAAGGATAACAACGCTAATGTTGAGCAGTACACAAAGCAGAAGGCTAAGGAGTTTGGCGGTAAGATTGAAATTGCAGAGTTTGTACGTTTTGAGAAGGGTGAAGGTCTTGAGAAGCGTTCAGACGATTTTGCTGCCGAGGTTGCGAGCATGGTTAAGTGATCGTGCGTTTATGATAAGTTTAAAATTAGAAAAAGGACGGGGTTACGGGTCTATGACCTGCAACCCCTTTCTTATTACATTTTTTTGATTCTTTCGTTTAAGAGAATAATAACAAAAGCCGCAAATTAAATTCTGCGGCTTTTGCTCGGTTTTGTGCAGTTGTATCTCATGTTGAGGTTATATTTCCGTTTTTGTCATAATTAATGGTTGTACCGTTATACATCTCTCCGTCTTTCCATTCACCCTCAGATATAGAATATTCTCCGTTTGCATAAACATAGATTTGTTTGCCGTGTCCGTTCGCGGAACCGTTTATGAAAATACCCTCAAAATTTTCCGAATCCCCGTTGACAAATTTACCGATAAATTCGGTTTTGCCGTTAGAGAGGTTGTTTTTAAATTCACCTTTCCATATCTTCATATTTCCGTCAAAATATACTTCAGTAGCTTTACCCTGACCGTTCAAAGTTTCGTCTGTAAACTCACCCTCCCATGTTTTTATCTTTATATCTCCTTCGGAATATTCACCTGTAACTTTTCCCCAACCGTTTAAATAGCTGTCTTTAAACTCACCTTCCCATATCTTTATATCTCCTGTGAAATATTCTTCGGTAATTTTTCCCTGACCGTTCAAATTTTCTTCTTCAAACTCACCCTCCCATGTTTTTATCTTTATATCTCCTTCGGAATATTCACCTGTAACTTTTCCCCAACCGTTTAAATAGCTGTCTTTAAACTCGCCTTCCCATGTCTTTATATCTCCCGTAAAATATTCTTCGGTAATTTTTCCCTGACCGTTCAGGGTTTCGTCTGTAAACACACCCTCCCATGTTTTTATCTTTATATCTCCTTCGGAATATTCATACGTGATTTTTCCCCGACCGTTTAAGCTTTCATATTGGAATTCACCTTCCCATATTTCCTTCTTGATAGAACCGCTGTAATATTCAATGATAATTTTACCCTGACCGTACAATCTGTCCTCTTTAAATTGACCTTCCCACGTTTTAGTTTTTATGTCTCCGTGGGAATATTCTTCAGTCGATTTTCCCTGACCGTTCAGATAGCCATTATCAAATTCACCTGCACAGATAATAATTTTGCCCGGAATTGTCTGCGTCCCGATACCCTTACCGGTTATTATACCATTTGAAAATTCTCCTTCATATGTAATTTTATATTTATCTCCCTCATCATCGGTATAAATTCCGGTAAATTCCCCTTTGCCGTTCGCCTTTTTGTTTTCGTCAATATTTCCGGTGTATGTACCAATGCATTCACAACCGCAAAAGATAATATTGTAATTATCTATTGTAGATTTTGCTTTATTATTTGAAGAGTGTGTATCTACGGAGATGAAATCCATATCTTTGCGATAGCTTTGGTGTTTTTCGATTAAAATTAAACTGTCTTTGGATTCACATTTTTTAATATTATACCTGCCGTTGCCGTAAATGTACTGCTCGACATTGCAATCATGCGGTTTATTATCTTCATTCGTATATTTGAAAGTTTTCTTTTCGTTTATGACCGATCCATCATTTGTTTTTCCGGTATATGAGCGCTCGGAATTCAATCCGCAATATTTTATTCCGGACATTCGAGCGGTCTTATTTTTTTTGAGCAAAACAGACTTGTCAATAAGCCTTTGGTCTGCGATGTCTGACTTCCGTATAATTGCTCTGTAAAGCTCTTCAAGCTTATAATCATTTTTGTCGGGATATGCAATTATCCGATTTGTACTTGTTAAGTAATTTTCAAATATTTTTGATTGGGAAATATTGACGTCGTCAATTATGTAGGGTATCATAATAATTCTTTTTCCCAAATTTCTGTACTTGCCGGCAATGCTTATTTCGTATTTAACCTCTTTGGATTCAATACTGTTTCTGCTGCAAAAAATCAGAAAGATTTTCGATGTTATTATTGCATTTTTAATATGGTATGCCCATTCATCGGAAGTGCCGCTGCGCTTAGCCGATCGGCAGGTGAGACCTTTTTTCCCGAGATAGTTACATACTCTTTCAACTTCTTTTATGTCTTTGGGGCTATAGCTTGTAAATACATCCGACATATAATTGTACCTCTTGACAGAATGACAAAATTATTACGTAAATATTATATAATGACGCAGAAAAAAGGTCAATCCCTAAAAATGTTCCGGGTGATATGCAGCAAGTATATATGTACTCCTGCAAGGCAAAAATCAATCTTTTTTACCTCAGGCGGGATTGTATGATATAATTTTTCAGTGAGTCAGAAGTTTATTTGTACCGCAGAATTATATATTTTGTGGCTTGAATACAAAAAATTAACAAATTGTACTTTACATTGGGCGGTGGGTATAGTAAAATATATATTGATGAAATATATGGTAATAGGAGTGTATGTCAGAATGAATCCTAAATATAAAAGAGTTTTGCTAAAGCTCAGTGGAGAATCGCTTGCAGGCAGGGAAAAGCATGGAATAGATTTTGATACGGTGCAGAGATTTTGTGAGCCCATAAAAAAGCTTAATGAAATGGGCGTCGAGGTTGCCATTGTTGTTGGCGGCGGAAATTTCTGGAGAGGTCGCTCCAGCGGTAATATGGACAGAACAAGGGCTGACCACATGGGTATGCTTGCAACCGTAATCAATGCTTTGGGTGTGTGCGACGCATTGGAGCAGCTTGACCTTGAGGTTCGAGTGCAAACAGCCATATCTATGCAGCAGGTTGCTGAGCCATATATAAGAAACAGGGCGATACGTCACCTTGAAAAGGGAAGAATACTTGTATTCGGCTGTGGAACGGGCAATCCCTTCTTTTCCACAGATACGGCGGCGGCGCTCAGGGCGGCTGAAATTGAAGCCGATATCATACTTAAGGCAACGATGGTTGACGGAGTTTATGACAGCGACCCGAAGAAGAATCCCGACGCACGGAAATTTGACAGGGTATCCTTTCATGATGTGCTGAATAATGATCTTGCTGTCATGGACAGCACGGCTGCCGCTATATGCAAGGATAATCATATACCGATAATTGTATTCAGTCTTGATAATCCCGATAATATAGTTTCCGCCGTATGCGGTGAAAATGTAGGTACAATAGTTGAAGAATAAATATATTGGAGGTTTGCTTAAATGAAAACAGTAATTAAAAATGCAGATGAAAAAATGGGAAAATCCGTAAAACATCTTGAAACGCAGTTTTCAGAGGTACGTGCGGGCAGGGCTAACCCCTCAGTTCTTGATAAGGTAAAGATAGATTATTACGGAACGCCCACACCTGTTAATCAGGTTGCTGCCGTTTCGGTGACAGAGGCGAGAACCCTTACGATTCAGCCGTGGGACGCGTCACTGCTCAGAACGATTGAGAAAGCAATACAGACCTCCGATGTCGGAATCAATCCCCAGAATGACGGAAAGGTTATTCGTATGATATTTCCGCCGCTGTCTGAGGACAGGCGTAGAGAGATCGTCAAAGAAATAGCTAAAATGGGTGAGGACGCCAAGGTGGCTGTAAGAGCAATAAGGCGAGAGGCAATGGACAAGCTCAAAGCTATGAAAAAGAGCGGTGAAATAACCGAAGACGACCAGAAGCACGGTGAAAAGAAAATACAGGATATAACTGACAACCACATAAAGTCAATCGACACCGCAACCGAGAAAAAACAAAAGCAAATCATGGAAATATAGCAGCGGCGGCACCGCCGCTGTAATGTTTTTGGCACCGCTCTGTTGGTGCATTGAGGTGATAAAATGTCAGATAATAATACGAATCTGTGTATTCCCGAACACGTTGGAATAATTATGGACGGAAACGGAAGATGGGCTCAGAAAAGAGCGCTTCCGCGAAGCGTCGGACATAAGTTCGGGGCTCAGAATTTCCGCAAGATAACAAGATATATAAGCAAAAGAGGAGTGAAAATACTTACCCTTTACGCCTTTTCAACAGAAAACTGGAAACGCTCCGCCGATGAGGTCGGTGCGCTTATGAAGTTATTTAAGCAATATCTTATTGACTCACTTACGGATTTCCGTGATGACGATATAAAGGTAGTGTTTATAGGCGACCGCTCAGCTTTTGACCAAAAACTGATCGAGCTTATAAACGAAAATGAGGAGGTTTCCCGCAACAGAAAGGGTATGCTCCTCAATATTGCAATGAATTACGGCTCAAGAGCAGAAATACTTATGGCTGTAAAGCAGCTTTGCCGAGAGGTCAGGGACAACGGTCTTGACCCCGACAGCATAACCGAGGAGGATATTTCATCACGGCTGTATACGGGCGGTCTGGCTGACCCTGATTTGATAATACGTACAGGCGGTGAGTTTCGCCTCAGTAATTTTTTACTGTATCAGTCGGCTTATTCCGAGTTTTATTCCACTGAAACACTCTGGCCTGATTTCCATAATGAGGATTTTGACAAGGCAATAGAAGAATTTAACAAAAGAAACAGGCGGTTCGGGGGTGTATAAATGCTAAAGCGTGTAATGTCGGCAGGTATGCTTATTATATTTATGGCATCTGTTGCTCTTCTGAGCCTTAAGTTGACATTATTTATAGATTTATTCGTTGCGGTTATTTGTGCAGCGTCGGTGTTTGAGTTTTGCAAGGCTGTCAAAACTTTGGGTATATTTCAGATAAGTATACTCAGCATAGCCTATGCATTCATATTGCCGATAACGCTGACCTACGGTATTGCGGTAATAGTTTCGTATGCATACACAACTCTGATGCTTGCAATGCTTATATTTTTCCATGAAAAAATAACCTTTAAGGATTTTGCATATACTTACAGTATGACGCTTATAATTACAATTTCCATGTCGCTTATAGTTCTTATGACCAATATGCATTCTGAATATTCCACGATGTACTTTATAATGTCGATAGCAATTCCGTGGCTCGCCGATGTCGGAGCATATTTTACGGGAGTATTTTTGGGAAAACATAAGCTTTGTCCGAAAATCAGTCCGAAAAAAACGGTTGAGGGAGCAATCGGAGGGATACTGTTTTGCACATTGTCATGTGTAATAATGGGATTTTTATTCAATATACTGTTTTATTCAAACGCTCTGAATATCAATTATACCGTTCTTATAATAATAGGTGTGGTAGGCTCGATTTTGTCTATACTGGGAGATTTGAGTTTTTCTGTAATAAAACGCTCGTATTTCGTCAAGGATTACGGGGATGTAATTCCGGGTCATGGAGGTATTCTTGACCGCTTCGACAGTGTAATATGTTTTGTACCGTTTATGTATATTATCACCATGTATCTTCCTGTGGTTATAAAGTAAAGGAGTGATTGTTGTGGCTTCTAAAATATCCGTACTGGGCTCCACCGGTTCGATCGGAACACAGACCCTTGATGTTGCCCGTATGCATGATCTTAAGGTTACCGCTCTGACGGCAAACAGTAATATTGAACTTCTTGAACGTCAGGCAAGAGAATTTCACCCGAAAATGGTTGCCGTTCTTGACCTCGGTGCTGCGGCTCAGCTTAAAATTGCCCTTAAGGATACTGATACAGAGGTTTTCTGCGGAGAAGAAGGAATAAAAATGGCAGCGACAGAGGAAAGCTGCGATACGGTCGTTAATGCCATAGTCGGCGTAGCCGGTCTTGTGCCGACCCTTGAAGCAATAAAGGCAGGAAAGAATATTGCCCTTGCCAATAAAGAAACTCTTGTTGCAGGCGGAAGTATTGTAATGAAGGCGGTTCGGGAAAGCGGAGTAAAGCTATACCCCGTTGACAGCGAGCATTCTGCTATTTTTCAATGCCTGCAGGGCTGCCCTGAAAATTCACTCAAAAGAATAATACTTACGGCTTCAGGCGGTTCGTTTTTCGGAAAGACAAGAGAAGAGCTGCGCAATGTTTCGGTAAAGCAGGCACTAAGCCATCCAAACTGGAGCATGGGTGCAAAGATAACCGTTGACTCCGCAACTATGATGAACAAGGGGCTTGAGGTAATAGAGGCGTCATGGCTGTTTGACTGTGACGATAAGGATATCGATGTAGTGATACATAGAGAAAGCATAATACATTCCATGATACTTCTGAAGGATAACGCTGTGATTGCTCAGCTCGGAGTTCCCGATATGAGGATACCGATACAGTACGCTCTTACATATCCCGAAAGACTCCCGTCACCTGCGGCGGAACCTGATTTTGCGGATATTGCGGAAATGAGCTTTTATAAGCCCGATTATAATACCTTTGCCTGTCTTGCGGTTTGCCGTCAGGCACTTAGAAAAGGAGGACTTTATCCTACGGTGGCAAATGCGGCGAACGAGGTCGCTGTTGATATGTTCCTCAGGGAAAAAATAAAATTCCTTGATATAGCGGATATTGTCACAGAAGCGGTAGCTTCATTCGGCGGTAAAAGCGGTAATATAACTCTTGATGATATTTTGCAGACGGATAAAGAAACACGCATAAGGGTAAAGAATAAATATTAATTTTTGGAGATGATCGCTACGGATATAGCATTGTTGATAATTATAGGAATATTGCTTTTTGAGCTTATTATATTCATACATGAGGGAGGACATTTTATTACCGCAAAGCTTTGCGGGGTAAAGGTAAATGAATTTGCCCTCGGAATGGGTCCTAAAATAATTAAGTTTAAAAAGGGTGAAACATTATACTCGCTCCGCCTTTTCCCGATAGGCGGTTTTTGCTCAATGGAGGGTGAGGACAGCGAAAGCGACGACAAGCGTGCATTTATCAATAAGAAGGTCTGGCAGAGAATGATCATTGTAGTTGCAGGCGCTGTTATGAATATAATACTCGGACTTATACTGATGCTTATAACGCTTGCGCCGAATCAGTATTTTGCATCCTCAACGGTTGCGGTATTTGCGGATAATGCCACATCGAGCGATCAGCTTATGGTTGGAGATGAGATAAAAAAAATAAACGGGTACGACATAATGACCTCTATGGATATGAGCTTTGCTTTTGCAACAGCTAAATCAAATAAGCTGAGTATGACCGTGCTCAGAAACGGAGAAACCGTTAATCTTACGGATGTACAGCTTCCGACTGTGGAGAGTGACGGAAAGGAGATATTGCAGCTTGATTTCAAGGTAGCGGCAATAGAAAATAATTTCGGTACGCTTATGTCGCAGACATTTTTGTCCACGGTATCGACTGTGAGAATGGTATGGGCAAGCCTTGCCGGGCTTGTTACCGGACGATTCGGTTTCAACGAGGTTTCAGGTCCCGTAGGAATGACCTCTGCTATATCACAGGCAGCGGCAAGCGGTTTGGAGACAAGCTTCTGGGACGCTTTGAGTAATTTGATTTATATTATGATGATAATAACCGTAAACCTTGGGGTTGTGAATCTTCTTCCTATCCCCGCTCTTGACGGAGGAAGGCTTGTATTTCTTATTATCGAGGCAATACGCAGAAAGCCGATAAAGCCTGAGCATGAGGGCTATGTTCATGCTGTCGGTATGCTTATATTGTTTGCATTTATGATAATAATTTCGATTAAGGATGTAATCCAGCTTATTTTTTAGATGGAGTTGAAAGACCATGAGGAGACGAGAAACAAGACAGATAAAGCTCGGAAATATATATATTGGAGGAAATTCCGATATCACAGTGCAGTCTATGCTCAATATACCGGCATCCGATATAGAGGGAAGCGTAAGGCAGGCTGCGGAGCTTGAAAAGGCAGGGTGTGACATAATACGTATTGCCGTTCCTGATATGGACGCGGTAAGGCTTATTCCGGCGATAAAGGATAAGATAAAAGTACCGCTTGTCGCCGATATTCATTTTGATTACAGACTCGCACTTGAGTCTGCTGCTGCGGGAATAGATAAAATAAGGATAAACCCCGGAAATATAGGTGATGATTCACGGGTAAAGCAGGTTGCGGACGAATGTAGGAAAAGGAATATTCCGATAAGGATAGGAGTAAATTCCGGTTCGCTTGAAAAGCATATTCTTGCAAAGTACGGCAGACCCACTCCGCAGGCATTATGCGACAGCGCTCTTTATCATGCTTCACTGCTTGAAAAATTTGATTTTTATGATATAGTTCTTTCCATGAAATCCTCCGATGTGGAATTTATGACGCAGGCATACAGGCTTGCCGCCGAAAGGTGCGGCTATCCTCTCCACCTTGGTGTTACTGAGGCGGGGACGGAGCGTATGGGGATAATAAAATCCTCAATAGGTATAGGCTCTCTTCTGCTTGACGGCATAGGGGATACCATAAGGGTATCTTTGACTGACGATCCTGTAAAGGAGGTATATGCCGCAAGAGATATTCTTAAATCTCTCGGACTTAAAAAGGACGGAGTACGTTTTATATCATGTCCGACCTGCGGAAGAACAAAAATAGACCTCATAGGAATTGCGAAGCAGGCTGAGGAGCTTTTGAAGGACTGCGGAAAAAATATAACCGTAGCGATAATGGGCTGTGCGGTAAACGGTCCGGGAGAGGCAAGAGAGGCTGATATAGGAATAGCCGGCGGAACGAATGAAGGGCTTATATTCAAAAAGGGAGTAATTATAAGAAAGGTTCCCGAAAACGAGCTTCTTTCGGAGCTTATGAAGGAAATAGATATGATGTGATATCCTCAGCGAGTCGTATCTCAATGAGGTATGATTGGTTTTGATTATGATAAAAGAGGAGATATTTTGAACAGATTTGCAGATTTTTTCAAAAAGTACATAGATATTTCAAAAATAAAGAAGATTATAAATGACAGTGAGATACGTAATGTTCAGATAGATGAGAAAAAAAGGACAATGCTGATTGAGGCGGAATGTTCCGGTCTTGTGGAGCGCAGGGATATATTTGCGGTTGAGGATATGATAAAGCGCAGTATTCTTGAATTATCCGCCTGTACATTTTCACCGCATTATGACAGCGAATTATTTGATGCAGATTATTATCCTGAGCTTGTTCTTGAGCTTAAGAGGAGAAATGCCTCGCTTAACGGTACACTGAATGATTCAACGGTAAGGCTTGATGGCAGCAAGCTTACCGTTGATTTAAAGCATGGGGGAAAGGATATTCTCGTCATGCAGAAATTTGACATAAATCTGTCAGAGATCATCAGGGATGAATTCGGTATTTCAGTGAATGTGGAATTCTCAGGGATCTTGGCTGTTGACGGCGAAAGCAAGCAATACATAGAAAAACAAAAAATAACGGAGGAAAGGCTTATCCGTGAGAAACTGACAGAACAAATGGAAAATTACGAATCCATGATGAATACTGCCAATGAAAGGAAGGCGTCGTTTGACAAAAAGCAGGTCAATCTTTCGCCGACGATTTTGCCGGAGATAGAATTACGTGATGAAAGCAATATGACACCGATTTATGCACCGGAGAGTGCAAATCCGATATACGGCTCGCCGATACACGGTGATGTTACTCCGCTTAACAGACTTACGGAAAATTCGGGGAAGGTTATAGTATGGGGTGAAATTTTTGCTGCTGAGGTTGTTGATTCAAGAAGGGACTCAAATACAAAGATAATAACGCTGACAATTACGGATTACAGAGGGTCCGTGCTTGTAAAGCTCATAGATAATATAGACAGATGCAGACCAGTCACAGAACTGAAAAAGGGTATGAACATACTTGTTCGCGGAGAAGCTAAGTATGATGATTATAAAAAAGATATCTGTGTCATGGCAAGAGCGATAAGTATAGTTGCCGTTCCGAAGGTCGTGGATAAAGCGGAAAAGAAAAGAGTGGAACTGCACCTGCATACCAATATGTCGGCAATGGACGGTATGACGAGCGCGGGGGATCTTGTCAGAAGGGCAAATGACTGGGGTATGTCGGCTATAGCGATAACCGACCACGGTGTTGCACAGGCATATCCCGACGCTATGAATGCCTGCGACGCGATAAATAAAAAGGGCGGAGATTTCAAGGTAATATACGGAGTTGAGGCATATTTTATAAATGACGGTTCATCCTCGGCGGTATCGGGGGATTCCGATATACCGATTGACGGGGAGTTTATTGTTTTCGATATAGAAACCACGGGTCTGAGTGCGGCCAGGGATAGAATTACAGAAATAGGTGCATTCAAGCTTGTCAATGGAGAAATCAAGGATAAGTTTTCTACATTCGTCAATCCCGAAAGACATATTCCTACAAAGATAACGGAGCTTACCGGTATTACGGACGAGATGGTAGCAGACGCACCCTCTGAGGAGGAGGCAGTCAGGGCATTTCTTGATTACTGCGGTGAAAATGCCGTTGTAGTTGCCCATAATGCAAGCTTTGATACCTCGTTTATAAAAATTGCCGCTGAGAGGAACGATCTTCCGTATACTCTGACGCATATTGATACGCTTGCCGTTTCAAGAGGAATATTCCCTCAGCTTAGTAAGCATAAGCTCGACAGCATAGCAAAATTTCTCAAGCTTGGAGATTTCAATCATCATAGGGCATATGATGATGCAAATATGCTTGCAAGAATCTTTCAGGTTATGCTCAAAAGACTTTCGGAGGAATACGGTGTAAAGACTGTTTCTCAGATAAATTCCGCAATACCCGGACCTGATTACAAATCCTATAAATCCTTTCATCAGATTATATTGGCTAAGAATCAGCTCGGACTTAAAAATCTTTATAAGCTTATTTCAAAAGCACATATAGATTATTTCTATAAAAAGCCTCTTATACCGCGTTCGGAGCTTGTTAAATACAGGAGCGGACTTATCGTGGGAAGCGCCTGCGAAGCAGGAGAGCTTTTCAGGGCTATAGTTGAGGGTAAGGACAGGGAAGAACTGAAAAAAATAGCTTCCTTTTATGATTATCTTGAAATACAGCCGATTGGCAATAATATGTATATGCTCAGAAACGGTACAGTTAATTCTGTTGAAGAATTGCAAGAATTTAATAAGATTGTTGTAAGTCTCGGCGAGGAGCTTGGTATACCTGTTGTTGCTACCTGTGATGTGCATTTTATGGATCCCCACCAGAGTGTATACAGAAAGGTTCTCATGACCTCTCAGGGCTTTTCCGACGCCTCCGAACAGGCGCCCCTTTATTTCAGAAATACAGCGGAAATGCTTAGAGAGTTTGAATATCTCGGCAAGGAAAAGGCTTATGAGGTTGTGGTTGAAAATACCAATAAAATTGCGGATATGGTTGAAAAACTGCGTGCCGTTCCGAAGGGTAATTTCCCACCGTTTATACCCGGTGCGGAGGAGGACCTTACACGCATAACTTGGGAAAAGGCAAAAAGTATATACGGAGATCCGCTTCCGGAAATCGTTAAGGCGAGAATTGATAAGGAGCTTAATTCCATTATTAAGAACGGATTCTCGGTTTTGTATATGACGGCGCAGAAGCTTGTTGCAAATTCAAATGAAAACGGTTATCTTGTCGGCTCCCGTGGCTCGGTAGGCTCATCCTTTGTGGCTACCATGTCGGGCATTTCTGAGGTAAATCCGCTTTGTCCTCATTATGTATGTCCGAAATGTCAGAACAGTGAATTTTTTGATGACGGAAGCGTCGGCTCGGGCTTTGACCTCCCGCCGAAAAAATGTCCCAACTGCGGAGCGGATTATCTGCGTGACGGACACGATATACCGTTTGAAACCTTCCTTGGCTTCAAGGGAGATAAGACCCCCGATATTGACCTTAACTTTGCGGGAGAATATCAGACTCGTTCCCACAGATATACAGAGGAGCTTTTCGGAAAGGAAAATGTCTTCAAGGCGGGTACGATAGGCACCATAGCCGATAAAACGGCAATTGGCTTTGTCAGAAGCTATGCTGAAAAAACAGGGATTACAATAAATAAATCCGAAGAGCTTCGACTTGCAATGGGTTGTACGGGTGTAAGAAGAACAACCGGTCAGCACCCTGCGGGAATGGTCGTAGTTCCGAGAATGAACGATATATATGAGTTTTGTCCGATACAAAGACCGGCAAATGACCAGAAAACCGATATAATAACGACGCATTTTGATTTCCATTCAATTCATGATACGGTATGCAAGCTTGATGAACTCGGACATGATGTTCCGACGACCTATCATTATCTTGAGGAATATACAGGAATCAGCGTTATGGACGTTTCAATGAGCGACCCTGATGTAATGTCACTCTTCACTTCAACAAAGGCGCTCGGGGTAACACCGGAGGATATAGACTCGGAAACAGGGACGTTTGCACTTCCTGAGATGGGTACGAAGTTTGTGCGCGGTATGCTTTGTGAAACACAACCAAAGACCTTTTCCGATTTGCTTCAGATATCAGGTCTGTCTCACGGAACAGATGTATGGATAGGAAATGCTTCGGAGCTTATAAAAAATAAAATATGTACGATCTCAGAGGTTATCGGAACAAGAGATAATATTATGGTATATCTTATGCATAAGGGACTTGAACCCGATATGGCATTCAAGATAATGGAGATAGTGCGAAAGGGTAACGCTGCAAAGCTTCTGACAGAGGAGCATATAAGGGCAATGAAGGAGCATGATGTCCCGCAGTGGTATATTGATTCATGTATGAAGATAAAATATATGTTCCCGAAGGCTCATGCCGCGGCATATATGATAGCAACGCTCAGGCTCGGCTGGTATAAGGTACACAGACCGAAGGAATATTATGCTGCTTATTTTACGGTAAAGAATGACGACTTTGACGCTGCACTTGTGTGCAGGGGACGAGATGCAGTAAGAAGTAAAATGCAGGAGCTTAACAAAATGATACAGGACAGGGAGATAAAAACCACTGCTAAGGACGAGGGTACATACGCTATGCTGCAAATCGTAAACGAAATGCTTGCAAGGGGTATTGAAGTACTGCCTGTCGATATATATAAATCAGAGGCAAAGAAATTTGTTGTCGAGGGGGATAAGATAAGACTTCCCTTTGTTGCTCTGTCCGGTGTGGGAGAGTCCGCAGCTTATGCCCTTGCAAATGCAAGGAATGACGGTGAATTTATATCCGTTGAGGATTTCCGTGAGCGTTCAAAGGTTTCAAAATCGGTAATTGATATGCTAAGGGAAATAGGTGCATTCGGAGATTTGCCCGAAAGCAGTCAGCTTACGCTTTTTTGATTTATATATATGAAATTTAAGACAGCGGATGAGGTCTGCTGAATCAATGCAGAATAATTTTAGAAGGATAAAATTGTAATTAGGAGGAGAAAATGGATATTGATTTTAATTTCGATACAGAAGAAAATATTCCTGTTATAATGCTCAGAGGGGTTGTAGTATTTCCGGGTTCGATTCTTCATTTTGATGTAGCGCGGAATAAATCCGTCAATGCACTTTCAAATGCAATGAATAACGGACAGTTTGTTTTTATTACGGCTCAGAAAAATGTAAAAGATAATGACCCCCGCCCGGAGGAGCTTTACACGATAGGTGTGTTTGCAAAAATAATGCAGACCACTACCGTGTCTGAAAGCTATATCAGGGTAATAATCAAGGGCTTCAACAGGGCGGAGGCTGTTAATATCAGAAATATGGGTTCGTATTATGTAGCCGATATAAATATTCTGAAGGATAAGTCGGTGAAGGATACGCTTCACAGTGAGGCACTGCTGAACATGGCTAAGGATTCGATAAATGATTACACTGTGGTAAATCCGCGTATCCCACAGGATATGCTGCTCACTGTAAGGGATATGACAGAGCCGGGCAGACTCGGGGATTATATAGCAGACAATCTTATAAGGGATTATCAGGATAAACAGGAGATACTTGAAAGTCTTGATGAGGAAGAGCGACTGCTTAAGGTTTTATCCATGCTCAGTCACGAGATTTCAGTGCTGCAGATAGAAAATGAGCTTAATGAAAAAACCAAAGAAAATATTGATAATAATCAGAGAGAATATTATCTCAGAGAAAGAATAAGAGCGATACAGGACGAGTTGGGGGAGAGTGACAGCACTGACGATGAAATAATTGACTATCTTGTCAGAATAAACGCACTGAGGACTACAGATGAAAATAAGGAAAAGCTTAGAAAAGAAATAAATAAGCTTGAAAAAATGCTTTCAAATTCCGCAGAAGCCAATGTTATACGGAATTATATCGATACCTGTCTGGAACTGCCGTGGGGAATATATACAAAGGACAGACTCGATGTGGTAAAAATAAGGAAAGCCCTTGACAGGAATCACTACGGTCTTGAAAAGGTAAAGGATAATATAATTGAGGCACTGGCTGTGCGCAAGCTAAATCCTGATATCAACGGGCAGATAATTTGTCTTGCGGGCCCTCCCGGAGTTGGTAAGACATCCATAGCTTATTCTGTTGCAAAGGCGATAGGAAAGAAATATCACCGTGTTGCGCTTGGCGGAATACATGATGAGGCTGAAATAAGGGGACACAGGAGAACCTATATAGGCGCCATGATGGGAAGAATTATGTATGCCGTAAGTCAGTCGGGGTCTGCCAATCCGCTTATACTGCTTGACGAAGTGGATAAGCTCGGCGGCGATTACCGCGGCGACCCAACCTCCGCCTTGCTTGAGGTACTCGACGGTGAGCAAAATTCTACTTTCTTTGACCACTATATAGATATGCCGTTTGATTTGAGCAAGGTAATGTTTATTACAACGGCAAATGACTACACGGCAATTCCGTCTCCCCTTCTTGACAGAATGGATATAATCCATATTGACAGTTATACAAGGGAGGAAAAATTTCAGATTGCGAAAAGTCATCTTATAACAAAACAGCTTAAAAAGCACGGACTGACGGCAAGAAATTTCAAAATAACCGATGGAGCCATATACGACATTATTGACAGCTATACAAGAGAGGCAGGGGTCAGAAATCTTGAAAGATATATTTCAAGATTGATGAACAAGGCTGCTGTGAAAATAGTTTCAAATGAAGCTAAAAGGGTTTGTATCACAACGGATAATATAGAGGATGAATTAGGCTCAAGAAAGTATAAGCAGGATACCGTTAACAAGGAAAACGAGATCGGTCTTGCAACCGGTCTTGCGTGGACATCAGTCGGAGGAGATACGCTTCCGATAGAGGTTGCCGTAATGGACGGAAGCGGAAAAATTGAGCTTACCGGTTCTTTGGGTGATGTTATGAAGGAATCCGCCCATGCAGCTCTTACCTGCGTTCGTACCATGGCAAACGAACTTGACCTTGAAGCCGATTTCTACAAAAAGAAGGACCTTCATATCCATGTTCCGGAAGGAGCCGTTCCGAAGGACGGGCCTTCCGCAGGTATAACTATGGCTACGGCGATAACATCTGCACTTACGGGTATTCCCGTTAGAAATGACCTTGCAATGACGGGAGAGATAACAATAAGAGGAAAGGTTCTTCCGATTGGCGGGCTTAAGGAAAAGACGATGGCAGCTTACAGATTTGGAATAAAGACCGTAATTATTCCGAAGGATAATAAATCCGATCTTGATGATGTGGATGATGTGGTAAAAAATTCAATGGAATTTGTGCTGGCCGACAATATAAAAACAGTGCTTGATACGGCACTGGTACGACCCGAATGAGAGGTGTGCCATGAATTTCAACATTGTAGAATTTGAAGCTTCTTACGGAAAATCTTCACAGATACCGAAATCGGATATTCCGGAAATAGTTTTTTCAGGAAAATCAAATGTGGGAAAATCCTCTCTTATAAACAAAATTCTTAACAGGAAATCAATAGCAAAGGTAAGTGCGACGCCCGGAAAAACCGCAACAATAAATTTTTTCAGGCTTAAGGAGGTTCGTTTTGCAGATTTGCCGGGTTACGGTTATGCTAAGGTATCGAAAAGCGAGAAAAACAGATGGGCAGAGCTTGTTGAGGGATATTTTGCACAGGACAGAAATATATCCCTTATCGTACAGATATGTGATATTCGTCACAGCCCTACTGTTGATGATATGGAAATGATAGATTTTCTTTATCATACAGGGTATAATTTTATAATTGCCCTGACGAAGCTTGATAAGCTAAAGAAGTCACAAAGGCAATTAAGGATTGATACGCTGACCGAAGAGCTTTCGGAATATGAGGGTATACGGCTTTATCCCTGTTCCTCACAAAACGGTGAGGGGATTGAAGATATCCGCAAAGCTATTGAAAGCAATGCTTCTGAAGAAGAATATCGATAAAGAAAACCACCTGTTCGGGATTATTCCGACAGGTGGTTTCAACTATTACAGCTTGCTGAAATACAGCTTCACTCTTATTCAATTTCCAAATGCTTGGATTCAGGGCATGCTTCCTGCTTTTTCGGCATAGTTAACCGCAGCACACCGTTTTCATACTTGGCTTTGATATTTTCCGTGTCGACAGCTGAAACATCGAATTGACGACTGTATTTTCCGTAGGAGCGTTCCACACGGACATATTTTTCCTTTTTGTCCTTTTCCTCATGCTCCGAATGACGCTCGGCATTGACGGTAAGTGTGTTATCGAACAAATCAAGATGGATATCCTTTTTATCGAAGCCCGGTAAATCGGCCTCCAATACATAGCTGTCACCCTCATCGGTGATATCTGTCTTAAATTCTGCAATATCACCGCTGCGGAAAAATGATTCAAAAGGTTCTCCGAAGAATCTTCTCTCAAAATCTTCCATTTCACGGAAGGGATTATAGGAAATTTCATTCCTGCGTCTGCGATAAGGTCTGATCTCAAACATAATAAATACCTCCAAACTCTTTATATTGTATCATTTCCGCCCATTTTCATTGAGCCTAATGGGAAGATTGGAAATCGGTCCGGTTGTAATACGGCTTAGTATGCTCCGTGAATTTATGACTGAGCCTATCAACATGACCTCTTCCTGATTTTAAGTTTAGTCTTGAATCATGAATAATATGCAGTAAAATCATGAATAAATTTATTAAGACCGGTGCTTTACATACATAAGACTTCAAAATTCAGATTGTCGGGGTATTTTTATCAGAATGCGTACAATTGAACGTGCTGACCCGGGGGAGAAATACCATATTACGATTAACCGTCGTTCTTTAACGGTTTTAGGTATAATCGGGCGTATCCACTTCAACAGCTCCCTTGAAATAGGTAAGTCTGTCAAAAATATCTATAGACACGGAATTGCTGCCTTCGGAAAATTTCATTTTATCCTTTCCTATAAACACGGTATTGCTTTTACGGTCTATCACTATATTGGGATTGACAATTTCGGTAATATACAAATAAACCGTATCACCTATTTTTACTTCCGTTCCGTCACTGCGAAGTATTTTTATGCTTGAAAGGGAGCGTCCTGATTTTGAATAAACGTCTTTATACCACGATATGCTCAGCCTGCCTAGGGTGATGTACAGCCTGTCGTCAATATTGTTTCTTACAACGGGTGATATCCAATATTTTAAACTTTTATTCTTTTTTGTATAGGTGATTATGAAATTTTCCACCGTGCATTGCACAGGCTCAATATTGAGGAGCTTTCCCATACCGTATATATACCTATGCCAGAAATATATATCAACAGCGGCACATACAATAACGGAAATCCCAAAGAAAACAAGCAATATCGTTTTTATCATTCCATCATAACCGCCGCCGTCAGTCGGTATGTTAAATAGGAATGCAAATATGAAAAAAATTATCTGCAATGCTATAAAAGCCATAAGGATAATAATACAAAGCTTTCTCGCCTTGACAATATTTTGGTTTGTTTTCATAATAACCACCCTTTTTACTGTATGAAACAGGGAATTTTTACGTAAGGACCTTAGCTATTTTCAGTCTTTCAAGTGCATTGAGTATAATCGGAATCAAAACAAGCTCAACACCCGTCATAATAAGTATCTGCGGTATGCGTACAAACAGGTAATTTATATAGGGAGTATTATAAAGCAGCGACAGCCACAGAGGAGTTACAAATGTTGAAATGATCAGCTGTGTGATTAGCACGGAAATAAGAATACGGGTAAATTTGATGTTGTTTTTGAGGAAAAACCCGAAAATAACGCCCACGACCATAGAAGTAATTGTAATAGGGGGATATAAAGCGGCTATCGGATGAAATATCCAGCCGATTATATCTCCGAGTCCTGCAACTGCGGCTGCGCCGATGGCTCCATACAGTCTTGCGGCAATAACGACGGGAATAAATGTCAGTGTAATATTGACTGCGTCTGTTTTGATTGTGCAGTACATGGATATTACAACAAGCATTGCCGTAAGGATTGCAACCGTGGATAGCGTGACAGTTGTCTGTCTGATGTTTACTTTTCTTTTTTTCATAAAAAAACCTCCTTAAAAATAACAGATTCACGCTGTTAATAATAAGGAGAAAATCAGCTTAATATCAAACACAGCGGGATGCAATATATGTACCGCAAGAAAAACTTTTCGTTTATGTGACAACTCCCCGTTCACATAACACTTAACGCACATATATTTACTCTGTCCTATAAATTATATATCAATTTTCGTCTTTTGTCAAGACATATATTAAACCGACATTAAGCAAGGCGGGCAAATCCCTCGATAATATTATCGGGGGAAAAACAAATTATAGCTTGCATAACCGGATCAAAATCGGTTATTTTTGCGCTATATAAAAGAAGAAACCCAGTTGAATAAAAATATTACCTTCATCATATTGCTTTTTATATTCTTCATATAATGTTTTATATTCTTCAAGCAATTTGTTTGTTATATCCGTATGTATAAACATATTTTCATCCTTGTCTGCCGCTATCCAAAGATAGTGATTAAAATAAATATCCCATAATGCAGACTTATGCTCATTGCTCATACCGGGATTTGAAACGCCGCATTTTGCCAATTTAACTCTTGAATATCCCGCCTCTGCAAGATATGAAGGTATTTTTCTTGCGCAGTGTCTGTCCCCGCTTTCCTTTGAATCAGCCCATATACTGAATGCCAAGTCAAAAAATTTAGAATTAGGATATACAAGATTTGCTCCGTCGTCTTCGTCCTGAATAAACAGCTTTCCGTTTCTTTTTAAAAAGCGCTTCAGTATTCTCAGAATTCTTACAGGTTCCGCCGTATGTAAGAGCATGGAAGATATATGTATCAAATCAAAGCCTATCGAATCCCTGTCCTCAAGGTAGTCGGAGAGCACATTGTCAAAATCATTTGAAAGAACGTCACAACATATAAAGGTATTCTTTTCGGAGCCGTAAAGATTGTTGGCGCAGTCAATTTGATTTGGATCAAGATCAATTCCGAGCAAGGAACTGTATTGACGTTCTTGAAGCTGTGATATAATGTAGTCACCGCTTGCACAGCCAACATCCAGTATTATTGAATCCTGCTTCACTGTGTCATCAAAGAAATCCTTTGAAAAGTCCTTCATAATTTCATTTTGAGCCTTCAATCTTTTAGCTTCAGAATCACTTGTGTGATATAAGCTATCCATTAATTTTTCATTATCTATCTCAAAGTCTGTCTGTTCAAATATTTTAAGCACAAGGGCGTCCAATGACGGCATCTTATCTAAAAACAGTATATTGAGTCTTCCTAAATAAAACCTTATTCTTTTATAAACGGGGTCTGTATATTCGATATCCGGTGTTATAAAAATAGGAAGAACATTATAGTCATCATGCTGCTCCTTAAATTCAATCGCATGATTGATCTCATTTAGAACAAAATATGAGTTGGCGGAATCGGGGCTTATGAATACAAGAAATGACCTTGAATTTTCAATGCCTTCCATTATTGTATCAATAAATTCTGCTTTTGAATCCTTTGCCTGAAACCAACATTTGGCATGATAAACATTTTCAATTATATACACAATTTCATTTACCTTTTCTATATCCTTATTGGAGAAGCTGATAAAATAATCATACTTTGAATTGAAATTATTATTAATACCCATTTTATTCACCGCTTTAATCCGGATTTAATAATAGCTGGATCTTAACTGCATCTGTTTGCCGGAATTTTATAATATTCCTGATATTTTATAATGAGCATAAGTACATTGCAGGAAGAATCTGCCATACAACATAATTATATGACATAATTATCCATAAATCAAGATTTTTATACAAAGGTTATGTTATTAATAATTTACTTTTTTCTTATAACAAAAATAGTTGAGCCCTGATTTGTCCCCAGGATCTTTCTTTCAATTCTGGGATTTTTATATTTCCTGACCATATCCCTCAGAGCTGTTCCGCCTCTGTATCCGTGTACTACGGTCAGTTCACCTACATCACTCGGAAGTCTTTTGATTATATCGTCAAGTCTTTCCTTTGCCTGTGCACAGCTCAAACCGTGCAGGTCTTCTTCCATAAAATAACTCATATTATATCATCCCGTTTCTCCGAAACTTTATCCTATACGGAAAAAATAATCCGCAGCATATATTATACATATACTGATCGCAAAAATCAATATATTAGATTGTCAATCTATTGATTTTTACACTTTCATGTGGTAAAATATTATAGTACTAAATTATTTTTTGCGGGAGGCATAATAATGAACCCGAAAATCAGAAATTCAAATACGGACGCGTTATTTCAGGCAATACTTACACTCGAAACTGTTGATGAATGTTATAAATTTTTCGATGATTTGTGTACAGTACCCGAAATAAAGGCTATGGCACAAAGATATGTTGTTGCCAAGATGCTGAGCGAGGGTGAAATATATAATGACATTGTGAAAGATACCGGAGCAAGTACGGCAACCATAAGCAGAGTAAACCGTTCGCTCAACTACGGAAGCGATGGATACAAGCTTACGTTTGACCGCCTGAAGGGAGAGAACGAATGAGCTATTCCTGTTTTTCCCTTTATTATGACAGCCTGACGGAAAATGTCTGTT
The DNA here is from genome assembly GCA_947629295.1 of uncultured Clostridia bacterium. Taxonomy (GTDB): domain Bacteria; phylum Bacillota; class Clostridia; order Oscillospirales; family Acutalibacteraceae; genus UBA1213. The sequence continues at coordinate 5,100 of CANRDH010000004.1, read as the reverse complement.
ATAAAGAGAGAGCGGACTATCTTATGGAGCTGTGCCGCTGTCATAATCACGAATGGGGAACGACTCTTGACCTTGCCTGCGGCACGGGAAGTCTTACTCTGGAGCTGTACAAAAAGGGCATAGATATCTTCGGTGCAGACAGCTCATCCGATATGCTCTCCGAGGCTCAGCAGAAGTCATATGAAAATAATGCGCAAATTATGTATATCTGTCAGAAAATGCAGGAGCTTGAGCTGTATGGAGGGATTGACACCTGTATTTGTACGCTTGACAGCATAAATCATCTCACAGAGCCGGAAGATGTTAGGAAAACCTTTGAACGTGTTTCGGAGTATATGTCTGTCGGTGGGTTGTTTATTTTTGATGTAAATACCATATATAAGCATAGGACTGTGCTTGGTAATAATTGCTTTATTTATGACATGGACGAGGTTTTCTGTGCATGGCAGAATGAGCTTGACGAAAAAACAGATACGGTGCGTATAATTCTTGACTTTTTCACTCCGGACGGAGAGGCGTACAGGAGAGAGTCCGAGGAATTTTGCGAAAGAGCATACAGTGACTGCGATATTACTAATTGGCTCGAAAAAGCAGGCTTTTCGGTAAAGGCGGTTTATGAGGATATGACATTTAATATACCGACGGAAACCTGCGAGAGAAAATTTTTTGTTGCGGAAAGGATTTAAGTATAGGGTGATAATATGGACAGGATCATAAGATGTATTACTTCGGACGGCGCTGTTGTTATATCGGCGGCGGAGACATCGAATATTGTATATAAGGCTTCTAAAATACACAGGACTTCTCCTGTTGCTACTGCGGCTCTCGGCAGACTTCTGACAGGCTGTTCAATAATGGGAGCTCAGCTAAAACAGAATGACGCGTCAATAACGCTGAGAGTCAACGGAGATAACGGCGCTGCGGGTGCAGTCATAGCCGTAAGCGACAGCAGGGGAAATGTCAGGGGATATATACAAAACCCCGACTGCCCGACTGAATACTATTCCAACGGCAAACTTAATGTGGGCAAGGCAGTGGGTAAAACGGGCGTTCTTAATGTTATGCGTGATTATGGAACAGGGGAGCCGTATATTGGAACCGTACCTCTTGTTTCAGGAGAAATAGCGGAGGATATAACAAGCTATTATGCCACAAGTGAGCAGATTCCTACAGTATGTGCCTTGGGTGTGCTTCTTGACAAGGAAAGTCACGAGGTACTTCTCTCGGGCGGATTTTTGCTCCAGCTTCTGCCCGGGGCGGTTAACTCAACGATAACGCAGGTTGAGAAGAATATTGAAAAGCTTGAGCCCGTTACAACAATGCTTGCAAAGGGCATGAGTATTAAGGAAATATGTGATGCCGCGCTTGAGGGATTTGAGGTAGAGGTGCTTGACGAAATGCCGATTGACTATGTCTGCGGATGCAGCCGTGAAAAGGTCGAAAGGGCATATATGCTCCTCAGTGACGAGGATATAAGAGAGAGTGCAAGTGAAAGGGGCTACGCTGAGGCGATATGTCATTTCTGCAATAAGGTTTACCGTTTTAACAAACAGGAGCTTGAAAGTATTATTGAAGAGAAGCATAGAAATGATAAGTCTGACAGAAAAGAATAAGAATGTGACTGCCCGAAGGGATAAACCGTTACGGGCAGTCATTTGTTATTGGTATTTATTTTTGATAATTCTTACGATCTCGTCTGTTGTATATTTTATGCCCGAACCTCCGCATGAATGGGGAATAAGAGAGGCAAGTGAGTTTATGCCGCAAAGTGAATACAGTCCCGCCAAAAGATACATCCCGTCAAGAGTATCATCGACAAACGGGATATATTTTCGGGGCAGTTCACAGTAATAATCGGTTATAATATTACCCGATACGGGGGCGGACGGGGGACAGACCGTAAAAATTATGTTACTTGAAACAGTCGGCAAAGCCTTTTTTATGATTGTGGGGGCAATAAGAATATCACATTGACAAAGAGCCGATATATCGTTGCTTACGGTAAATATTGCCCCGCATTTCTCCGCAATTCTCTCGGATTCGTTTTCGTAAAATCTCGGCATATCGCTTACTACCGTCAAATCAGTGCAATATGAGAGCAGATCTTCGGCGAGAGCGGGATTTTCCGCATTTGGGTCGTAATAAGAAATTTTTATTTTTGTCGGCTCAATATCTGCTTTTTTCAGAATATCGCAAATAAAATTATCAAGCATGATTTTTTTGAAATTAATACCTGTAAACCGTTTTAGCCTTGAGCCCTCGAGGGAAATTTTTTTATCGCAAAGTATGGTTTTTCTTTTTCCGATACAGCAATTATACAGCTTATCATATTTTATATTTCCCCTGCGCAGAATATAATCGATATAGTTGATTTCCACATCCCCACATTTCCTGATTTCGGTTTTAATCTGATACGGTTTGAGTATGGAGAGAAGCCTCCGGCTTATTCCGCAGCTTTTTTCATTTGTTATTTTAAGTACCGTAAGCATTGAACCACCCTTTTTCTTTTTTATATAGATATGAGAGTGCAGTTAAAAAAAGAACATTAAAAAACGGGTAACCATTTCTGATTACCCGTTAATTTTGTAATTTAAGTTCTGTCTGAATCAGCGGTTTGCCCCTGAGCTTTCACTGCGGCTTGTTGAATTTCCCATATCTCCGGCAGCACTTCCGACGCCGTTGCCGATATCCTCAACAGCACTTCCTGCACCCTCACCGATGTCATCGGCAGCATTGCCGACTCCGTCGCCGATATCGCCGATAGCACCGCCGACGCCGTCACCTATATCCTCAACGGCACTGCCTACACCGTCGCCGATGTCCTCAACAGCACTGCCTACATCCTGACCCAAATCTCCGACAGCGTCTCCGGCCTTTGAAGCAAGACTACCTCTGCTGTCTTCTGCCGGTGTATCGTCGTCGCCGATTATTCCATTTCTGTCGGTAACTGCACCGTTGTTCTTATTGATATCGACTGCTCCTTCGGAAACTGTCGACTGCGTATTATTATTTGAAGCCTCGGGCTTATCGTTTGTATTGCTTTTGCAGGCTGCAAAGCAAGTGCAGATCGCAGCTGCTGCAAATAATGAAATAAATATTCTTTTCATAAAGATTACTCCTTTGATGTAATTTTTCAAAAATATTATATCCTTTTTTTCAAAGTATATTCAAAAATAAATTGTTTTGTTTCATACTTACTATTATGTATTTTTTATAAAAATATTGTAACAATTCTTGCTATTTTAGGGAAAATTTTGTAAAATAAGTTTAAAGAAGAATTTGGAGGTCATATTATGGCAAATACTGTTATCACAATAGCAAGAGGTTATGGCAGTGGCGGAAGAACTATCGGAAGGATGATAGCCGATAAGATGAATATATCTTTTTATGATCGTAATCTGCTATACCTTGCTTCCGATAAAAGCGGTGTGGGACTTGAGTATTTTTTAAAGCACGACGAAGCACCGGCAAAGCAGGGCTTTTTTGAAAGGCTCAGTAATCTTTCTACAAAAAACGTACCTCCCGAAAGCGGTCGTTTTAAGTCGCATATGGATGTTTTTAAGTATCAGAGCGATATAATAAGAGAGCTTGCCAAAAAGAGTGATTGTGTTATCATAGGAAGATGTGCAAACCATACTTTGTCAGGAAGCGGCTGTAAGCTTGTCAGGGTATTTATCTGGGCGCCTCATAGTAAATGTGTCGAAACGGTTATGAAAAAGTTTTCTGTAACAGAGGCTGAGGCTGATAAGACAATAAGGGATATAGATAAGCACCGCTCGGAGTATTACAAATACTATACGGGAAACGATTGGGAGGATATAAGAAATTATGATCTTTGTGTGAATACGGCGGAATACGATGACGAAGGGGCGGCTAATCTTATTTGTCGTGTTGCGTCGGTATTCTGAAAAACATATTAAACATAGGTTTGTTTATGCGGGGCAGAAATTTCTATATTCTGTCCTGTAATTTATTTTATTAAAAATTTATTGAGTTACGATAAATTTTTATTGACAAACTTATGTACCGGTGATATAATACAAATATAAGAAATTACGGAGGGAAAATCTATGAATCAGAAAACACTTGCAAAATGGCTTAAATTTATCATTGTCGGTATCGGCTTATGCGGACTTGTAATTTATTTTCTGCTGCTTCCGCTTTTCGGAACGGATTTGGTAAATCAGAGTCCGGATTTGGCATATTGTTTTTATCCTTGGCTTATTTTTCTTTGGATAACAGCAGTTCCGTGTTATGTTGTACTTGTGCTTGGGTGGATCATATCGGGAAATATAGGCAGGGATAAATCCTTTTGCGGGGAAAATTCAAGGCTTCTCAAATGGATATCAATTCTTGCGGCGGGGGACAGTACTTTTTTCTTTATAATGAATGTAGTATATTTCTTTTTAGGTATGAATCATCCCGCTGTATTGCTTGCATCATTAATCATAACATTCATCGGTGCGGCAATAACGGTTGCAGCCGCCGCATTATCGCATCTTGTGCTTAAGGCGGCAGGTTTGCAGGAACAGAGTGATTTGACGATATGAGGTGTGAGTATGGAGGGTGAAATTATTATCAATATAGATGTAATGCTCGCAAAAAGAAAAATGAGTGTTACAGAATTGTCGGAGAGAGTTGGTATTACACTGCCGAATATATCGGTACTGAAAAACGGAAAAGCAAAAGCGATAAAAATATCAACGCTTGCAAAGCTATGTGAGGCTCTTGATTGCCAACCGGGGGATATACTGGAATATCGTACTGCGGAGAAATAGCTCACAAAAATCATGGAGGCGATTATATGGTTGGTTTAAGTGTATTTGAATCCGGTCTTGCATACATTGCATTTCTTTTATATATTTTTGGCATACCTGTCAGTGTAAGCGTAATAAACTTTTATTTTCTGTTAAAATGTCCGAAAACAGAAAAACAGAAAAAACTATCTTGTGTTTCTGCCGTTGTGACTGTTTTTCTAGGTTTTATTGATACCGGACTCTTACTGGGGATTAAAGATGTTACAGCGGAAAACTGGTATAAACAGCTTGAAGGTTTTGATATACATACACCTATATCCACGGAGCATTCGGTTACTATAGT
>CANRDH010000003.1 GCA_947629295.1 uncultured Clostridia bacterium | reverse complement strand
AAAAACAAAATTTCGCTTTTATATTTGTCAAAAATGTATTATAATATTTTTGTATATTTATTTAATCAGAGGTGTATTTTATGGAAGAAAAAACCAAGAACCGTATAAAAATAGATATTGCCGGGACAAAATTTACCGTGCTCAGCGTTGAGGGCGAGGAATATACCAAGGCTGTTGCCGAAAGGCTCAATAAGGAAATAGACGATGTCCGCAGAGCCGCTCCGGGGCTTTCTCTGACCTCGGCGGTTATGCTTGCATCGCTTAATTTGTGTGACAGTATGGTTAAGGCTGAGGAGGACTCCGACAGACTTCGCCGTCAGGTAAAGGAATACCTTAACGATGCGGCAAAATACCGCGCCGAATATGACGCGGCGGCAAGAGAAAATGAAAAGCTTAAAAAGGATATACAGACCTATCGCAAAAGACTGAGCGAAAAAGGAAGAACAACCGAACCGGCTCCTGTTTCCACAGCGATAAAGACCGTGCGCAAATCAAATGGCAACGAGGCGGAGGATGAGGGAACTCTGTCGTTTTTTGACAGCACCAATAATTGATCCTTTAGTAGAGTGTGAATAATGAAAGGTCTTGAAATACTGGCCCCTGCCGGGAGCATGGAATGTATTTATTCCGCCGTAAGGACGGGTGCTGACGCGGTATATCTAGGTGCAAAAAAGTTCAGCGCACGTTCCTCGGCGCATAACTTTGACAATGAACAACTAAGAGAAGCGGTAAGGTATTGTCATATCAACGGTGTTTCGGTTCATCTTGCGTGCAACACCCTTGTGCGTGACGACGAGATAAAAAATGCGGAAAGGCTTGCTCAGTATGCCTGCGATATAGGTGTGGACGCACTTATAATGCAGGACCTCGGACTTATATCACTAGTCAGAAAATGCGCTCCCGATATTCCCATACACGGCTCAACTCAGCTTTCTGTTCATACCCGTGCGGGTGTGGAAAATCTGTACAAGCTCGGACTTACAAGAGTGGTGCTGTCCCGTGAGCTTTCAAAAAAAGAAATAGAGGAAATAGCAAGGGACTGTCCCGTGGAGCTTGAGGTATTTGTACACGGCGCACTTTGTATGAGCGTGTCGGGACAATGCTATTTCAGTGCAATGCTCGGTTCACGCAGCGGAAACAGGGGAGCCTGTGCTCAGCCGTGCAGATTGCCATTTTCCTCGGAAGGCGGTTCGGGCTGCGCTTTGAGCCTTAAGGATTTGTCAATTATCGAGCGTCTTCGTGAGCTTGAGAGTATGGGAATAGCCTCCGCAAAAATCGAGGGCAGAATGAAACGTCCCGAATATGTTGCCGCGGCTGTTTCAGCTTGTCGTCAGAGTCTTGACGAGGGGGAGGTATCCCCGGAGCTTTCCGAAAAGCTGAAGGCTGTTTTTTCACGCTCAGGATTTACGGACGGTTATTATATCGGTAAGCGCGGAGCGGATATGTTCGGAATACGCTCAAAGGAAAATGTTACGGCGGCGGACAGTAAGGTTTTTGCAGCTATCCATGAAATGTATAAAAATGAGTACAGGCATATCCCTGTTGATTTTATCCTTGATATATGCGAGGGCGGCAGCAGTCTTACCGTTACCGACTGTGACAAAAACAGCTTTACGTCAAAAGGTGCAATACCCGAAAGGGCGATAAGGCTTCCGCTTGATTATGACAGATGCGAAAAAAGCATATCTAAAACCGGCGGTACGCCTTATATTATGAGAAGTCTTGTATGCAATATTGAAGGCGGCTTGACTTTGCCTGTTTCCGCACTCAATGCCATGAGAACGGCCTGTCTTGACGGTTTATCGGAAATAAGGGGTATGCCGAAGCCTGTTGAATTTTGCGCGGTCAATGTATCGGAGGTCGGTACAAGGGAAAATATAAGACCTAAGAATTACAGGGCAAGATTTACCGACTGCGATATTTCGGATAATTTTCTTGACAGTGAGCTGATTTATGTTCCTGTTGATACCGACAGCAAAAGCCTTAACGATTTGATGGACAGAGGCTTTGCCGTGGCAGTGGAAATACCGAGGGGAATGTTCGGAATTGAGAATTATATATATTCTCACCTGAAAAGAGTCAAGGCGCTCGGAATAAATGAGGTACTTGCAAATAACATCGGTGCAGTCGAGATGGCAAAAAAGCTCGGCATGGATATACATGGCGGATTCGGTCTTAATCTTACAAATACGGAATCAATAAAATGGGCGGAGTCTCAGGGAATAATTGACGCGGAGGTTTCCTTCGAGCTTACGCTTGAGCAAATATCAAGGCTCGGAGGAGTGATTCCGCTCGGTATAATTTCAATGGGCAGGTTTCCTCTTATGCTTACAAGGAACTGCCCTGCAAAATGTTCGGGCAGAAGCTGTGAAATGTGCAATGAAAATACAGCACATATAAGAGACCGTAGGGGAGTCGATTTTCCCGTTTACTGTTACGGTTCATGCTCTGAGATTCTTAACAGCGTGCCTCTTATTTTATCCGACAGAAAAAAGGAAATAAGGGGAGTTGAATTTGAAGTTTTGCGCTTCAGTGTTGAAAACTCTGTTGAAAGAGGGGAAAACTTACTTCTTTACAGGCAAAATATGACTCCAAAAGACGGCTTTACAAGGGGATCGTACTACCGGGGTGTTGAATAGTTGAAAGTGTATGTGTTAAAACCTGTTGAAAGTGTTGAAAACTCATGACAATTCTTTGAGAGAATAATATCAATAATATATCTTAAATTAAAAGAGAGGGAGCGGACAAATGAAAAAGGTAAAAATAAAAAGGCTCAGTGAAACTGCTGTTATCCCCACAAGGGCGACCGGAGGCTCTGCGGGCGCCGACCTTTATGCCTGTATAAAGGAGGCAGTAACGATAAAGCCCGGAGAGCTGGTAAAAATCCCGACCGGTATAGCAATAGAGCTTGAAGGAAATGAGCTTGCGGCATTCCTTTTTGCAAGGAGCGGACTCGGGGTCAAGCACGGTATCTGTCTTTCAAACGGAGTAGGCGTTATCGACAGTGATTACAGAGGAGAAATATGTGTGGGTCTTTGCAATGTTTCAAACGAAGAATATACTGTTGTGCCGGGCGAGCGGATAGCTCAGATGGTTATAATGCCCGTGGTATGCGCTGAATTTGCGGAAACGGATATTCTCAGCGATACCGACAGAGGAAAAGGCGGCTTCGGCTCAAGCGGGAAAATGTAAATTTTGTCATTTTTTCTGATATTATTAATACATTTTAACAAAATTCAAGGCGTTAAAAACAGGTTTTTTTGTATTAAAGCAGAAGTTTTGAATATGAATGTTTTTATAGTTGAGATTGATATATTTTGAGAGTATAATAAATGGTGTGGTTTTAGGTAATTTATGGAAAAACTTATTTGATTATTATTCAGGATGGATATAAAGGAAAAGGGAGAGATATTATGTTTTCAAAGGATATAGGAATAGATCTCGGCACAGCGAATACACTTGTGTATATGAAGGGTAAGGGCATAGTGATGCGTGAGCCGTCCGTGGTGGCGGTTGACCTGCGTACGGACAGTGTTGTAGCCGTCGGCTCAAAGGCAAAGGATATGATAGGCAGAACTCCGGGCTCGATAGTTGCCGTTCGTCCTCTTAAGGACGGTGTAATAGCGGATTTTGACATAACTGCTACAATGCTTAACAGGTTCATAAGAATGGTGGTAAAAACCTCCGCATTCAGCAAGCCGAGAGTTATAGTATGTATACCCTCCGGAGTTACAGATGTTGAGCGCAGAGCCGTTGAGGACGCCGTTCGCAGAGCCGGGGTAAAGCAGGTTGAGCTTATAGAGGAGCCCATGGCGGCCGCTATCGGTGCGGGACTCCCGGTTACGCATCCGGAGGGCAGTATGGTCGTTGATATAGGCGGAGGTACCTCAGAGGTGGCTATAATCTCGCTTGACGATATTGTCACCGCCTGCTCTGTCAGGGTTGCGGGCGACAAATTTGACGAATCTATTATCCAGTATGTCAAGAAGAAATATAACCTGCTTATAGGTGAGCGCACAGCAGAGGAGATTAAAATCGGTATAGGCTCGGCTTATCCCTATGAGGGTGAGGGCAGTATGCAGATAAAGGGAAGAAATCTTCTTGACGGACTGCCGAAGGATGTTATAATAAGCGCAGCCGAAGTAAGGGATGCGCTTGCCGACCCTCTTTCGGTTATAATTGAGGCAATAAAGACTACACTTGAACAGACTCCGCCGGAGCTCTCGGCAGATATTATAGACAACGGAATAATGCTCACAGGCGGCGGCGCTCTGCTCAGAGGATTGGAACTGCTTGTGGCTCAGGAGACAAATATGCCCGTCCATGTTGCCGAAAGACCGCTGGATTGCGTTGTTGACGGAACAGGAAAGAGGCTTGAGAAAAATTCGGGTTCGTGGGGACGTTCAAAAAAGAGATAATTACATACGGGAAGACCCGGTGACTATGACGGACGGTTCGGTTGTATTATACAGGACCTGTGCACTGAATAATGGGGGTAAATGCGGAAAGAATTAAAATTCCCCTTTGAAGTGATTGGCATAGTCATTTGCAGAACCGGCAGGCGTCGGCTCTGCACGGCGCGGAATCTCAGCCTCATGAGAGATTTCGGTTTTCTGTCAGGATTATCTTACCCCGCCGCCTGTGTGTGGCGGCTTTTTTAGTGTTGAACCTAACTGTGATAAAGACGTTATTCGTGTGCTCGAGTATAAATCCTGTTTCTTTGCAGGATAAAATGAAGGAGGCCAGATTGTGAACAAGGTGACGTCCGGCAAGGGATTTAAGGTGCTTATAACAACAATTTGCATACTGCTTGTGCTTGCTCTTATTACGGCGGGAAACAGTACCGTCGGAGGAATAGTTACGGGATTTGTTCTTAATCCCCTCCAGAGAGTAGCTTCGGATTTTACAAATTCGGCGGAGGAAAAAATAACACCCTCCAAAAGCGTTGAGGAGCTTGAAAAGGAAAACAGCGAGCTTGCGGAGGAAAACCGCCGTCTGAACGATATGCTCGTTGAATATTATGACCTCAAAAAAGAAAATGACGAGCTTTATAAATTTTATAATATTAAGAAAAACAATGAGGATTTTTCAATTATACCGTCGACGGTAATATCAAGGGATCCCAATGAAAATTTTTACGGCTTCATACTTGATAAGGGGTCGGCGGACGGAGTGAAACCCGACGATCCTGTTATGACCGATAACGGGTTGGTGGGATATGTATCTGAGGTAAGCATCAAATCATGCAAGGTTACGGCTATAATTTCACCGGCGGCGCAGGTAGGAGCAGTGGATAAAAGAACAGGTGACGAGGGTGTTGTCGAGGGCTCTGCGGAATACAGTGACAGCGGGGTTGCGATAATGAAGAATATATCAGCGCAGAATGATATGAAAAGCGGAGATATAATAGTCACCTCAGGATACGGCGGAATGTATCCGAAAAATATAAAGATAGGAACGATAAGCAAGCTTGATTATGACAGCTATACGGGGATGCCGATTGCCGTAATCAAGCCGTTTGAAGATGTAAGAAATATAACCTCCGCTGCAATTATTACTAATTTCAGCGGAAAGGGAGATATTGAGGTGCTTGAGGAATCAAGCAATAATAAGGAAAATTCCAAAAAAACCGACTGAGAGCGAATCAGATATGAACAGATATAATGTGGTTAAATATACGGCGTTTTCTCTTGAGATTCTGCTGAGCTATATAATTCAAAGTACACCCGGACTTACTCTGGAGGTTTTTGGAGGAAGACCGGTGCTTATGCTGCCGATAGCAATGACCGTTGCAATATTTGAGGGGGAAATTCCTGCCATTGTATTCGGAGTGATATGCGGTCTTATGGCGGATTCGGGGTACAGCGGGCCTATGGGCTATTATGCGATTATGCTTGCAATATTGTGTTATATTGTGAGTATACTTATGGAAAACTATATAAGAACAAATTTGCTGACTGCTGTGCTTATAGGTGCTGTAAGCATACCTGTAATCATAGTTGTACAGTTTCTTTTGTTCTACGTTGCTATGGGATACGGATATGCATGGGAGTACTTTGCGGCTCATTATATTTCAAGAATTATATATACCTTTGCATTTGTTCCCGTATATTACGGAATAAACAGATTTATTGCGGCAAGGACGATTACCGAATAAGAGGGCTGACATTATGGAAAATAAGGTTGCGAAATGGCGTTATGCTCTGATCATAAGTATTGCGTTTATAATATTGGCGGTATTTTGCGCAAGATTGGTGCAATGGCAGATTTTTCAGAAGGATTATTATCAGGATATAGCTCTGACTTCAACTGAATATACCGTTAAAACCGATGCTATAAGAGGAGAAATATACGATAAAAACGGTGTTCCGCTTGCAATTAATAAGTCGGGATACAGAGTCGTTATAAATAAAATATATATGCCCGACGAGGAGCTTAATAAAAATATTATAAAGCTTGTAAGCCTTCTGGATAGCTGCGGAGGAAAATGGATAGACGAGCTTCCAATCAAGGTTGACAGCAGCGGAAATTATTATTTTGACGAAAAGAAAACGGACGAGATTGATGAACTGAAAAGTAAGGATAATTTGAATATGAATCCGTATTCAACCGCTTCAGAGTGTATGGCAAAGCTTGTGGAAAAATACGGCTGTGAGGAATTTGATAAAAATGAGCAAAGAAATATTATAAGCGTCCGATATAACATGGACAGGCAGGGATATTCCAAAAGCAAACCGTATATCTTTGCAGAGGATATCAGTCAAAATGCGATGAGTATAATTTCAGAAAATATGCAGTCCGTACAGGGAGTGGAAACCGAATCAACGGCTGTGCGCGTGTATGAAAACGGAACTGCCGCACCTCATATGGTGGGGATTACGGGTCTTATTTCGGCGGATGAATATACGGAAATGAAAAATAAGGGTTATGCTTATGATGATGAGATAGGAAAAAGCGGAATTGAAGGAGCATACGAAAAGGAACTCAGGGGAAGTCAGGGAAGCAAAACCTACGAGGTGGAATCGGACGGCACAACCACGCTGAAGGATACTGTTGAATCCAAACCCGGTAATTCGGTTTACCTTACGATAGATGTCAATATGCAGAAGACTGCGCAGAAAGCGCTCAAGGAAGCAGTTAAGGAAGCAAATGATTATGCGAAAAGCGTGGGTAAAAAAAATAACGGAGAGGACTGCACCGGCGCTGCCGTTGTTATGCTTGATATAAGCGATTTTTCCGTTATCTGTGCAGCCAGCTATCCGTCATATGATCTTACGAAATATTATGACGATTATGAAAAGCTTGCGACCGACAAGAATGTTCCGTTGTTTGACAGGGCATTTATGGGCGCTCTTGCTCCGGGTTCAACCTTTAAGCCTATGGTGGCATCGGCGGCTCTTCAGGAAAATGCCATAACAACAAAAACACATATAGAATGTTTGGGTGAATATACCAAAAACGGATTACACCTGTGGTGTATGTCATATCACGGAAGTATAGATATGTATCAGGGAATACGTGATTCGTGCAACTATTTCTTTGCTGAAACGGCAAGGCTTCTTGGTATAGAGAATATGAACATATATGCAAAAAGATGCGGACTCGGCGTAAAAACAGGAGTCGAGATAGCAGAAAGCGCAGGTACTCTTGCCGGACCTGAGTACAGCAGGAAAATGGGCTCTGAGTGGTATCCGAGTTTTGTATCCCCCGCAGGAATAGGACAGTCGGATAATCAGTTTACACCCCTCCAGCTTGCGACTTATGTTGCAACAATCGCAAATGACGGTGTCCGTCTGAGAACTCATGTTGTGGATAAGGTTGTATCATATTCGGGCTCAGAGGTAATATATAAGACCGAGCCGGAAGTTATGGATAATATGGGAGTAAGTAAGGAAAATCTCAATGAAGTCAAAAAAGCTATGAATATGGCAACCGACAGCTATCTTGCATTGAGTGATTTTGATATGAAGATAGCCGGAAAGACAGGTACAGCGGAAAACGCAGGCTCGGACCATGCAAATTTTATATGCTATGCTCCGTATGATAAGCCGCAGATTGCAATAGGAGTTATGGTTGAGCACGGAGCAAAAAGCTCGGTTGCAATAAATGTGGCAAAGAAGCTTATGAATGAATATTTTAAGAGCGATACGTCGAAGGAAGAATGATTTTTTACTGCTTGAAAAACTGCCATAAAAGTCGGAACGATCTGTGTAAGGCGCTTCATTACTTATATGAGATTTTTGCCTGGTGTTTGAAGTGCAGTACAGCTTCAGTGTTTATATTGCTGTTAAATTTGTATGAAAAAATTTAATTCGCTCTTGACTTTATGTTTAATGTGTGATAATGTTATTAAAGAGGTATATGAAAATGGGAAGAGTAGCAGTAATTACATCGGGAAAAGGCGGAACGGGTAAGTCTACGCTTGCGGCCGGACTCGGTGTTGCTTTGGTCAGACGGGGCAACAGGGTTCTGATAATCGACTGCGACGCGGGCATGAGAGGCGTTGACCTTATGCTTGGTGTAAGCGGCAAATTGGTATTTGATATTGCCGATGTTGTCAGAGGTAATTGTCCGCCGGAAAATGCGATTTACCCCTGCGGTACTGTTCCCGAGCTTTACATACTTCCCGCACCGCAGAATATAAGGGATGAAATAAGTCCCCATATAATGCGGCAGCTTGTGCGTGTATTGGAAAAATATTATGACCATATCCTTATCGATTGTCCTGCGGGCATAGGTACGGGATTTGAGTCAGCAGCCGCAGCCGCAGGATATGCGGTTATTGTGGCTAATGCCGAGCCTCTTTCTCTCAGGGGGTGCGATAAGGTAAGACAAAGACTTGTGCGTCTTGGAATACCTGAGATAAGATTGGTGATAAACCGCTTTAACGAAAAGAAATTCAGAAAAATGAATGTATTTCCCGATCTTGACAGTGTTATTGATAAGGCAGGGGCAAGACTTCTGGGAATAGTTCCCGAGGATGGCGCCGCAGCAGCTCAGGCGCAGAAGGGACAGCCGCCCGAGGGCAGAAGCAAGGCGGTTTATGCATTTGACAGGATTGCGGCAAGGCTTGACGGTGTAGAAGTACAACTTGAGATTTGAAATGATTTTCTTTACAGGAGGAGTTAATAATGAATATAGCATTGATTGCACATGACGCGAAAAAGGAGCTTATGGTTCAGTTCTGTATTGCATATTGCGGTATATTGAGCAGACATAATTTATGCGCTACAGGTACTACGGGAAAGCTTGTTTCCGAGGCAACGGGGCTGGAAATACAAAGATTTCTCGGAGGCTCTCAGGGTGGAGATCAGCAGATAGCCGCAAGGGTCGCATTTAATGAGATAGATATGCTTATATTCCTTCGTGACCCGCTTAATCCGAAACCCCACGAGCCGAATGATATGAATCTTCTCAGGCTTTGCGATATGCATAATATTCCGGTGGCAACTAATATTGCTACAGGTGAGGTGCTTATACATGGTCTTGAAAGAGGAGATCTTGATTGGCGTGATATCGTAAGATCATAAAGCTCGAAGATGACAGAACAGTTGAGTTTAACAGCGGTTAGCTTTTGCTGACCGTTTTTTGTTTCCCGAATTTGACGAATAGTGACAAAAGGGATATTATTTTTGCGGAGAATGTCAAAACCTGTTGACATAAAGATAAGAAAACTGTAAACTATAATACGGAGCTTTTTGCTTGAATTGGTAAAATATATAAAACAAAGGAGGTGACAGGCTTGCCGGAGGATGAGCTTACGGAGATAGAGGGTTCGGTCGAGGATATCGTATACAGAAACAGTCAGAACGGGTATAGTGTACTTCTTCTTTGCTGTGACGGTGAGCTTGTTACCGCTGTCGGAACTATGACTGAGGTCAGTGTTGGAGATGATCTCAGACTTATCGGAAGTATGAGGATGAATCCCACCTATGGAGAGCAGTTTTCCTTTGAATATTATGAGCAGCGTATGCCGTCAACTGCCTCGGCAATTCTGAAATATCTTTCGTCACGCTCTATAAAGGGCATCGGGGAAAGAACAGCGAAAAAAATAGTCGAGGTCTTTGGCAGCAAGACACTGGAGATAATGCAGAAGCAGCCCGAACGGTTGACGGAAATAAAAGGAATATCGCAGGATAAAGCAAAGGCGATAGGTGAACAGGTACGGAAAATTTTCGGAATGAAGGAGATTATGGTATACCTCACAAAATACCATATAAGTGCACTTGAAGCTGTGCGTATATGGAAGGAATATGGCGACAGCTCAATTACCGTGATAGAAAGCAATCCTTACGTGCTTTGCGGGGAATCTATAGCGGTTGCGTTTGAAAAGGCTGATAAAATAGCTGAGTTTCTCGGAAAACCGCTTGACGAGCCTTGCAGGATAAAGGCAGGGATACTATATATCATTACATACAATGCAGGCAACGGGCATACCTGCCTTCCGATTGACAGGCTTATTAATGTGACAGCGGATTTTCTTAAGCTTGACAGAGAAAATGTTTCGTCTGCCATGGCTGAGCTTATAGACGATACCTCTTTGGTTTCCGATGAAATAGATGGCAGGGACTTTGTGTTTTTGCCTAACCTGTACAGGTCGGAATATTTCAGTGCGGATAGGATAGCACTGATACTTAAAGTACCTCCGGAACGTATAACAGGAACAGAGTATGCCATTGAAGTATTTGAAAAGATAAATAATATAGAATATGCCGAGCAGCAGAGAAGGGCAATCACAGAGGCTATGTCGGGCGGTTTACTTATACTTACCGGCGGACCCGGAACGGGAAAAACTACTACCCTCAACGCTATAATAAAGCTATATGAAAAATTCGGGCTGAAGGTATTGCTTGCAGCTCCTACGGGCAGGGCTGCACAAAGAATGTCTGAGCTTACCGGGTGCGAGGCAAAAACAATACACAGACTTCTTGAGGTTGAGTGGGACAGTCATGACCGTCCGAAATTCGCCAGAAACGAAAGAAATCTTCTTGACTGTGACGCTTTGATACTTGACGAAATGTCAATGGTGGATGTGACGTTGTTTGAAAGTGTTTTACGCGCCCTTCCTCTCGGGTGCAGACTTATAATGGTCGGCGACAGCGACCAGCTTCCGTCTGTCGGTGCAGGCAATGTTTTGGGTGATCTCATTGATACGGGAAAAATTCCCGTTGTACGGCTTACGGAGATTTTCAGACAATCCATGGAAAGCCTGATTATAACAAATGCACATAAAATCGTTCATGGAGAAATGCCGGAGATCCATCGGACAGACGGGGATTTCTTTTTTATGGAGGAGCATAATCGGGATAGAATTTCCGAAAAAATCGTATCACTTTGTACCAAAAGACTTCCCGCAGCATACGGCTATGATTCTATGAACGATATACAGGTTCTTTGTCCCGGAAGAAAGGGCGCTCTCGGAGTTACAGAGCTTAATAAAAAATTACAGGAGGCTCTCAATCCCCCCGGAATAGGCAAGCCCGAAATAAAAGCCCCTGTATATACTCTCCGCGTCGGTGATAAGGTTATGCAGACAAGAAATAATTACGACCTCCCATGGGTTCGTGATGACGGCAGTGAAGGTGCGGGAATATATAACGGCGATATCGGAATAATTGAGCATATAGAAAAAAATTCGGGTTCGGCAAAAATAAGATTTGATGACAGACTTGTATCATATAATTCGGATAATCTTTCAAACATAGAGCTTGCATATGCAGTCACTGTCCATAAAAGTCAGGGAAGTGAATTCAGGGCTGTTGTTATGCCTATGTATTATGGAGCGCCGCAGCTTTATTACAGAAATCTGCTTTATACGGCAGTTACAAGAGCAAAGGAAAAATTAATTTTGGTAGGAAATGTATCAACACTGAGGAAAATGGTCGATAATAATAAAAAGACCAAAAGATATTCGGGGCTGAGGGCATTTTTGGAAAGGAACTAAGGATGAACAGAATACTTTCTATATTTTATCCCCGAAAATGTCCGTATTGTTCAAAGTCGCTCAAATATGATATGACGGAATGTATTGTATGCAGGGCGGAATTTCCAAAGGTTCCGAGGATTGAAGCCCTGCCTACCGGTGAAATATGTATTGCGCCGTTTACCTATAACGGAGCTGTAAGAAAGGCGATAACCGAATATAAATTCAAGGGAAAAAGATTTAACAGATACAGTCTTGCGGGAGCGGTAGCTGCCGCAATAAAAAATGTATACAATAAGGACATGAGCTTTGAGCTTATTACCTGCGTGCCGATGAGCAAAGACAGGAAAATGGAAAGAGGCTTCAATCAGGCGGAGCTTATTGCAAGATGCGTCTCTGAACTGCTTGAGAAGCCATTTGAAAAGCTGCTGTACAGAGATGACGGCGCAGCGCTTCAGCATGAATTGACATATAAACAGAGAATAACCGCCGCGGACAACAGTTTTCATGTCATAGCTCCGGATAAGGTCAGGGGGAAGAAGCTTTTGCTGATTGACGATATAATGACAACCGGGACGACTCTTTCAAGGTGCAGTGCTCTTTTGAAGGACTGCGGCGCCGAAAGGGTATTTTGTGCTTCCGTTGCCATTTCAAGGGAATATGATCCCCATAATAAGCGGTCAGGTCAGAATAATCCTAATTGAAGATAACAGTTGCAGAATATTTTTCTTAAACATAGCGGAAAGGGTGTTTGAATTGGGACTCGATATTGCGATAGATTTGGGAACCTCACGCACAAGGATATATTTGCAGAATAAAGGTAAAGTGGTTGACGAGCCTTCGGTTATAGCTGTCAACCTTGATAATGATAATATTATAGCTGTGGGGGAGGAAGCATACAGAATGCTTGGACGTACCTCCAATAGATACAGCGCTATTTATCCGCTGAGCGGAGGTGTTATTTCAGACCTTGGACTTGTTGAGGTCATGATATCCTCATTTTTGAAAAGGGTGGTTTCATCAAAAATAGGTATGCCGAGGGCGGTTGCCTGTGTTCCGGGAGAAATAACCGATGTTGAAAAGAGAGCCGTTGTAAATGCAATAAGCTGTTCGGGTATAAGACGTGTATGTCTTATTGAGGAGCCTGTTGCGGCGGCTATAGGTGCGGGAATAGACATATCAAGTCCCCATGGCTCTTTTGTTGTTGATATCGGCGGAGGAACGACCGACCTTGCCGTTATATCTCTCAGCGGTATTGCCGTATCGAGGTCGATTAAGCAGGCGGGAAATATAATGGATGAGGAAATAATCAAATATGTAAAAAGAAAATATAATATGCTTATCGGAAAAAGAACTGCGGAGGAAGCAAAGATAAATGTAGGAAGCGTTATACCGGGCATGGCGACGGGAAAATTCCGTATCAAGGGCAGGAATATGATAACGGGTATGCCGATGTGGGTTGACCTTACGGCAGAGGAAACCGCCGAGCCGCTGAGAGAAATTGCCGATGCAATAGTACGTCAGGTCCAGGATGTCCTTGAGGAAACGCCTCCGGAGCTTATTGGAGATATTCATTCCGACGGAATAGTTTTGACAGGTGGTGCGGCGCAGATTGCGGGAATGGACACACTTATTAAAATGGCTACCGGCCTTCGTGTTACTACTGTCGAAGATCCTGCCGATTGTGTAGTTAACGGATGCGGAATTGCAATAAAATTCATTGACAGGCTTCGTCATCCCGACGGCACAGTAAACCCCATTTCCGACCGCTTCTGATAATAAGCAAGCCGCCGCCTTTATGGCGGCGGCAGTTTGTATAAGTAAAACCACTCGCCGGGCGGGGGATATTTATTATTTGACTTACCCTTTTACACGGTAAAAATATATGCTATAATATACATATCGAATTTTTCGGAGGTAGATATATGAAGCTTTTTGAAAAAACACTGGAAACAAAAAGTATTTTCGAGGGAAAGGTCATTCATGTCAAGCATGATACTGTTGAACTCGAAAACGGTGAAGAGGCAAAGCGTGAGGTTGTTGAACATCCCGGCGGAGTATGCGTTGCAGCCATTACCGAAAATATGGAGCTTCTGTTTGTGCGGCAGTTCCGGTATCCTTATAAAGAGGTCGTTTTAGAGCTTCCCGCAGGTAAGCTTGAAAAGGGTCAGACGCCTCTTGAAAACGGAAAACGAGAGCTTCTGGAGGAAACCGGTGCGATAGGCAGGGAATATATCACCCTCGGAAAGCTATACCCGAGTCCGGGGTACTGCGGTGAAATCATACATCTTTACTTCTGCAAGATTGACAGATACGAACAGCAGCATCCGGACGAGGACGAATTTGTAAGCGTTGAACGTATACCGCTTGACAAGGCGGTGGAAATGGTCCTTAATAATGAGATTCCCGATGCGAAAACACAGGTTGCCGTCCTTAAGGCGGCTTACCTTGTCAAAAAAACAATGAACGGTGACTGAATTATGATAAATCCCATAATTATAATAGTGGCGGCAGCATTGCTGCTTTCTGCATTTGCGGTTGCAATTCTGAATAAGCCCGGAATTCCTATCGTGACAAGTGCATTGATAATAATACTTATATTTTTTGTTATAACAACATATTTAATAGACAGTGCAATTTCAACTGTCTCCGTTTCGGATTCTCTGAACGGCTTTGTATGCTTTTCTGTACTTAATCATAATCCTAACTATGAGGATTTGGAATTTGCATTTAATACATTCAAATATATTGATATAGGCTTATTTGTTTTATCTCTTGTTTGTATGTTTGTCGAAGCATTGATTATACTGCGCCAAAATTCGGAGAAATAATATGGACGAAAGAGGCATTTATGTGCATATACCCTTTTGCAGAAAAAAATGCCCGTACTGCGACTTTTTTTCGAGGTCGGGCGGCGAAGGGGATTATGATAGATATACAGATAAGATTTGTAAGCAAATCAAAGCTTTTTCTGAAAAGGAAAAGGTTATTGCAGATACTCTGTATTTCGGCGGGGGTACACCGACCGCTATAGGCGCACAAAGAATAAATAAGATCATTTCAGCGGCAGAGTATGCGTTTGGGCTTGTCTCTCCAAACACAGAAATAACAGTCGAAGTAAATCCCGGAAAGGAAGATATAGACTTTGATCTGTTATTTTCAGCAGGGTGCAGCCGCATATCAATAGGTCTGCAATCGGCAAACGATAGGGAGCTGCAATTTTTAGGCAGAACACATAATACCGCCGATGCGGAAAGATGTATTAAATCCGCAGCAAATGCAGGCTTTGATAATATATCGCTCGACCTTATGATAGCTCTGCCGGAGCAGACGAATGAAAACCTGCGGCGTTCCGTGGATTTTTGTGCCAATCACGGTGCAAAGCATATATCGGCTTATATTTTAAAAATTGAAGAGGGTACGGTATTTTATAAAAACAAAGACAGTTTAAATCTGCCTGATGACGAACGTACTGCCGATATGTATGAATATCTGTGCTCACTTATGAAAGAATACGGATATGAGCATTATGAAATATCAAATTTTTGCAGAACAGGTTATGAAAGTAAACATAACCTCAAATACTGGCATGACGAGGAATACCTCGGCTTCGGCGCTTCTGCACATTCATTCTACCGCGGGAAACGATTTTACTCTCCGAAGAGCTTTACCCGTTTTTATGCAGACGAAATTATCCCCGACGGAAACGGCGGGGATATTGAAGAATTTATAATGCTCGGTCTGCGGCTTTCGGAGGGAATAACAAACGAGCGTTTCCGTATCCGCTTCGGCTATGATATTCCCGATAAATATATCATAAGAGCCGAACGCTTTGAATCGTCAGGTTTGACAAAAATATTAAGCAATGGCTTTGCCCTGACAGAAAAGGGATTTATGGTTTCAAATTCTCTTATAGCCGAAATTTTAGGATAATAACGGTCTGCCGTAACGAGTATCGAAATTCAAACAATGGGTTTATCTGCATTTTACACGTCCGCTACTCGAATTTTATTTAGACACTCCGTTTTTTTCATTTAATTTCGAGAAACAAATTATAACAAAAATTCCTGTTCGGAATAGGGCAAAATTGAAATTTCAAGATTACCGTTCTTTGTTCTCAGTTCATCAATAAAAGCTTTTTCCCGGGTTTTGTCTTTCATTTTTATTTTAAACGAAAGCTTGAACATAGAACCCATAGCTGTTGTTTTTACACCCACATTTTCATAACTGCTCAGATATTTGCCGAAGGTATCGTCAAATATCTCGGAATACTCAAGCGACTCGGGGATAGTAATTCTTAGAAGCTTTTCTCTTTCTGTTTTGTCATGCTCAAATACATGAATAAATGAAAGAAAAACAAATATAACAGAAAGAAGCAGGAGAATGACAACCCCGTATGCGATATATCCCATTCCGAAGGCTATTCCCGAACCCATAGCAATAAGTATAGCGGCTATTTCCTCAGCGCTTCCCGGTGCGCTTCTGAAACGTATCAGGCTGAATGCACCACCGACTGCAACGCCTGCTCCTATATTGCCGTTTACAAATGTAATAACTGCGGATACGATAAAGGGCATAATTGCAACAACTATGAAAAACCTCTTTCTTGACGGTATGCGGAACGACATTATCCATGCATACAAAAAACCCGAAAAAACCGCTACTGCCATCATAAGAAAAAACTCTGATGACTGAATGGGCACCGAATAAACAGAATCAAACATAATCAATTTCCTTTCAACTTGTTTTTAGTATCTGTCTTGTATATGCTTCCCCGTATTTTGAAAAACTGCTTTTATATATCCTGCCGTCTGAAAGAATTTGCGTAAGCCACATAGGCATTGCCTGCTGTACCTTTATTTCAAGAATACTGTATCCGTCATCAAGAAGGGATGTACCCTCCATTGAAGTCGTCAAATCAAGCTCGTCGGTACGGTATCTGGGGTTTGAGTCAACGGTGAGCCTCAAATCTCCGCCGGGCTCGAAATATGCAATTCTGTCATAGATTATCAGACAAGCCGGAATAAGCGTTTTATAATAATCCCTGAAGGCTGTAATTTCACGGTTAATCTGACCGCCCTCACATATCTCCGCTTTTCCCTTAAAAAACTTATCAACGATCGGTATCTCTGATCTAATACGACGCTTATATACTATTCCGTTGGCCTTTCTTTTGAGTTCGAGAAAAACAGGAGAGCTTTCGCTTGCAAGTCCGTATGAGCGCAGTCTTATTTTTTCCTTAAATTCAGGTTTTTCAAGCGACTCTCTTATAAGTCTGTAATTCGGAGTATCATAATATAATGACGCTATTGATGTAAGACCATACTCATCGGTTTTCATATGCCCCTCAAGTCTTTTTATAAGATATTCCTTTTGCATGGGGCTGAGGATATATTTCATCTCATATCTTTTCATAACGGCAATCGGTTTTACAGCGGCATACATAAAATCACCTCCAATAAATCAAACGGTATATGAACACAGCTCAATGACCGCCTTTTACATATTATTATGAAGAATTTAACTCATTGTGCCGCGTATATTAAGAAAAAGAAAAGTTTTGCTTAAAAACTTTAAAGGTATTGTAAAGCCGAAAAAGCAAAGTGCCCTCCGACTTTTCGGTACGTGCAGCCTGCTTAATAAAATAATATCATACCGCACTATTCTTTTTCAAGAGCAATTTATATTTTAATAATTGTAAAATAAAACAAACAGTGATATAATATGCATATAGTAGGAGGATATTTATGGACATCAGACTTAATGATATTCTTGAAATGAAAAAACCCCATCCCTGCGGAAAAGAAAACAACAAAAAATTTCTTGTCCTGCGCATAGGCATGGATTTTAAAATACGCTGTCTGGGCTGCGGACATGAGATCATGCTCCCCCGTTCTAAGGCTGAAAAAAATATACGTAAGCTCATAAGACAAACGGAAAATTGAATTGAGGTAACGGTCTGCCGCAACAATCAATACTTAATCGATAAATTGGAGGATTTAGTCAGTATGATTGAAAAACTCGAAATATTTGAGAATAAATACGAGGAGCTTTCTTTAAAGCTATGCGACCCGCAGACAGCGGAATCCGCAGAAAAATATACCGAAACCATAAAGGAGCTTAAGACTGTCGAACCTATAGCCCTGAAATATAAGGAGTACAAAAAATATAACGGCGAGCTAACAGGTGCGAGAGAGATGCTTACCGAAGAAACCGACAGTGAGCTCAGAGATATGATAGAAACGGAAATTTCCGAATGTGAGCATAAACTGGATGAAATAAGAGAAGAACTGAAAATTCTGCTGCTCCCTAAGGATCCTAATGACGAAAGAAATGTGATCGTCGAAATAAGAGGAGGAGCAGGAGGCGAAGAGGCCGCTCTTTTTGCCGCCGTTCTGTACAGAATGTATTCCATGTATGCGGCAAAAAAAGGCTGGAGCATCGAGCAACTCGGCGCAAACGAAACAGAGCTGGGCGGCTTTAAGGAAATAAGCTTCATGATAACGGGAACGGGAGCATATTCAAGACTTAAATTTGAGAGCGGTGTGCACAGGGTACAGCGTGTGCCTGATACGGAAACTCAGGGAAGAATACATACCTCAACAGTAACGGTAGCAGTTTTGCCTGAGGCGGAGGATGTAGAGGTAAATATTGATTCCGCAGATTTGAAAATAGACACCTACCGTTCAAGCGGAGCGGGAGGTCAGCATATAAACAAAACAGAATCCGCAATACGTATAACACATTTGCCGACAGGTCTTGTCGTCGAATGTCAGGATGAAAGAAGCCAATATAAAAACAAGGATAAGGCAATGAAGGTGCTCAAATCAAGACTTCTTGAAGCGGAAAGGGAAAAACAGCATGATAAGGTCGCAAGCGAGCGCCGCTCACAGGTGGGAACGGGTGACAGGAGCGAACGTATCCGCACATATAATTACCCACAAGGCAGGGTAACAGACCATCGCATAGGACTGACCTTATATAAGATTGAGGATATTCTTAACGGAGATATAGACGAGATAATTGACGCACTTATTTCCGCCGACCGGACGGCTCAGCTTCAAAACAGCGAAACCACCTGATTTTTAATGATGTGACAGAAGTGACGTAATATGTTTAAAAATTGGTATTTTAAAGGCAACAAATGGGAAGTTGCTAAGATGATCATGGTAGCTTTATGTATAACCCTTATAATAAATCAGATATCGTCAGGAATTGATATGATCAAGTCGAATGAAAATCTGCCCGCATATGTATTACAGCAGGATTTTGATAGTCTTACTGCGGAGACTGAGATCAGAGGAGAATTGACACATATAGACGGAAATCTGTACGGCGATGATACATCACAATATACAGAATATGAAGAAGGAGAAATTCAGTATTATATTTTGATAACTGAATCAAAAAAGATTATGCTTATAAGAACAAACTCAGGCTCGTCAATAGATAAAGAAATTCATAATTTAATGAGGGGTGATTGTCAATCTGTAAGCTTTCGAGGATATGTGCGCACAATCTCCGACGCTGACAGATCCACCCTGAATCTTCAACTTATAACGACTAATTTTCTTAAAAAGAACGGAATAAAGGGCGGAACACAAGAAGCCATGCTCAATTATCTGGTAGATATAACCAATGAAGACGACAAGATACCACAAAAATATATTACCGCCACGTTTGTAATTGCAGGCTTGCTTTTTTTGATGATCCCGCTTCTGCTGAGAAAAACGATTAAGAATGCTTATATATCATGGGCTATAAAAAAGGGAAAAATAGACGAAAAGCAGCTTCTTGACAAAAATAAATATGTATTTGATAACGAAGGTATGTACAAAAGTGAGAAAAATCAAGGAAACAGCTTCTATGTTAATACCAAGCATAATTTAAGGGATGAGGGAGCGCTTGATGAAGTCAAAGAGGAGCTGTTGACGCACATGGTAGCAGAGGAGGATTTGTTTTATGAGGGCGGTCTGAATGATGAAGGTAATTTTTATGTAGACAGCACCAAAAAAGTCCAAACTCTTTATTCTGATGACCCGGATGATGATAATCTTCTGAAAAAATATTAAATCTGTAAACAGGACTGATAAAATGAAAACAATTTTGCTTTCATCTGATGATGAAGACATAAAAAAAGCGGCGCAAATAATAGGAAACGGCGGTATTGTCGCAATTCCCACGGAAACGGTATACGGTCTTGCCGCAGATGCACTAAACGGAAATGCCGTAAGAAAAATTTTCGAGGCAAAGGGTCGTCCAATGGACAACCCGCTTATAGTGCATATTTCGGATATCCCGCAGATATACCCGCTTGTCAGTGAGTTTCCCGAAAAAGCAAAAATTCTTGCCGAAAAATTCTGGCCCGGCCCGCTTACAATAATATTGCCTAAATCGGAGGTCATACCCGATGAGGTAAGCGCAGGGCTCGATACGGTCGCGATACGCTTTCCGTCACATAAAACCACACAAAAGCTTATTTCCTTATCTTCCCCACTTGCCGCTCCATCCGCTAATCTTTCCGGAAGTCCCAGTCCTACAACACTGAGTCATGTATGCGATGATATGGACGGCAGGATCGACGCAATAATTGACGGCGGCGACTGCGCTGTGGGTGTGGAATCTACGGTAGTTACTCTTGCGGAGGATATACCGCGGCTGCTTCGTCCCGGCGGAATTACAGTGGAACAGCTAAGGTCTGCAATTGGAGAAGTTGAGATAGACAGTGCGGTTACAAATCCCCTTGAAGAAGGAGAAAAGGCTGCAAGTCCCGGCATGAAATATAAACACTATTCCCCAAACGCCGACGTCATATTACTCGACGGAGAAAATAATGCGGTTTATGAATATTTAAACACACTCACGGATAAAAATGCAGCCGCAATTTGCTATGACGAGGATATCGGAAGAATTTCCATACCCTGTATATCTATAGGAAGCGAGAATGATTACAGTGAACAGGCGCATCTGCTTTTTGCGTCACTGAGAGACGCGGACAAAATGGGATATAAAACCGTATATGCGAGATGCCCACGAAAAAACGGTGTGGGGCTTGCAGTATATAACAGGATAATTCGTGCGGCAGGCTTCAATATAATTTATCTGGAGGGTGCGGATAAAGGATGAAAACGCTTGTTATCGGTCTTACAGGGCAAACGGGTGCAGGAAAAACCACAATATCGGAATACGCAAAAGCCTTAGGCTGCGCAGTGGTAAATGCCGACTCAGTTTCACGGGAAGCTCTGTCAAAAGGCTCGGATTGTCTGAAAAAGCTTGCGGAATCCTTCGGATATGATATAATAGACGTGGATGGCTTGTGCAAAAGAGGTCTGCTTGCAGAGAGAGCTTTTTCAAGCCGTGAAAAAACCGATTTGCTCAACAGCATTACCCACCCGTGGATAATCGACAGATGCAGGGAATATATTGAAGAATTAATGCATAAGGATTATGATGTGATATTGTTTGATGCTCCACAGCTTTTTGAAAGCGGCGGCGATAAACTTTGCGATTTTGTTATAACAGTAATTGCAGATAAGGATATACGTCTTGACAGAATAACAGAGCGTGACGGAATAAGCAAAAAAGACGCTGCGTTGCGGATAAACGCTCAGCACAGCGAGGAATATTATACAAAGCGCTCCGATTATACGATAGACGGAGGAAAATCCGTCGGGATTGTAAAGGATGATTTTAAAAATATCCTTCAACATATAAAAAAAAGCTTTAAAGGAAGGAGAAACTGAGGGTGAAGAAAACTGCAAGAGCATTTATTTGTATCGCTGTTATTTTGGTTGCAGCAATAGCAGGCGCATACGGACTCAAAGCATTGCATGATAAATATGTTTATGATACATATCCGCTGAAATATCAGACTGAGGTGGAAGCGGCTTCAAGAAAATACGGCGTCGATAAATATTTGATATACGGGGTTATCAAAACAGAAAGCGATTTTGATCCCAATGCTGTATCCTCCGCCGGTGCGATAGGACTTATGCAGATCACTCCGGATACCTTTGAATGGGTACAGACTTATTATGTTGACGATGAATATAAGGACTATACCGTTGAGGATTTGTATAACAGCGGAATAAATATAGATTACGGCACCAATATTTTATCCTTACTTCTTGATATGTACGAAAATGAGGATACCGCTGTATGTGCATATAACGCGGGAGTGGGTCATGTGGATAAGTGGCTCGGGGATAAGACCTATTCCGATGACGGAAAAACACTCAAGGAAGTCCCCTTTAAGGAAACGGAAAATTACCGGCACGTTGTTGCACAAAACAAAAGCTGTTATAAAAGACTTTATAACAGCGAAACAGAATAATAATTTTTTAAATATATTTTATATATGAAAGGAAAGATGAATCATGTCAAAAAATACGGATGAAAAGAGCGTATCGGAAAAGCTTAAGGAAAAGCTTTTCCGCAGCACCAAAAACGGATGTTACAAAGTCAGCGAGGATGAAATTAAAAAGGCTGATGAATTTTGCGAGGATTATAAGGATTTTCTCAACAAGGCAAAAATTGAGCGCGAAGCAACAGCCTATGCTATAGCCGCCGCCGAAAAAGCCGGCTTTACGGAATATGACCGCACAAAGACTTACAGTGCCGGGGATAGGGTATATGTTAATAACAGAAATCAGGCTGTAATGCTTGCAGTCATAGGTAAAAACGGAACTCATAACGGCGTAAGGCTTGGAATAGCACATATAGATTCCCCCCGCCTTGACCTTAAACCAAATCCTCTTTACGAAGCAAATGACCTCGCTATGTTCAAAACTCATTATTACGGCGGTATCAAAAAATATCAGTGGCCGACCGTGCCGCTTGCTCTTCATGGAGTGATTGCGCTCAAGGACGGAAAATGTATAGACGTAAACATTGGGGAGAATGACGACGATCCCTGCTTCTGTGTTACAGACCTTCTTCCGCACCTTGCAAACGAGCAGATGTCAAAGGTTATGACAAAGGCATTCGACGGCGAACAGCTCAATGTTCTTATCGGAAGCAGGCCTTTCAGCAGGAATGAGGAAAGCGAAAATGTCAAGCTTAATATAATGAATATACTCTTTGAGAAATACGGGATAACAGAGGATGATTTCGTCTCCGCCGATCTTTCTATGGTGCCTGCGGATAAGGCAAGAGATCTCGGCTTTGACAGAAGCATGATCGCGTCCTACGGACATGATGACAGAGTATGCGCATATCCGGTGATGCTCGCCGCAATAAATACAGACATACCCGAAAGTACTGTTATAACCGTACTTACAGACAGAGAGGAAATAGGAAGTGACGGTAATACGGGTATGAGATCCACATATATGATAGATTTCATAGAGGATCTTGCAAAAGCGGACGGAGAAGAGGTTCGCCATATCATGGCAAAGAGTACCTGCCTTTCCGCTGACGTAAGCGCCGCATATGACCCGACCTATTCCTCTGCATTTGAAACAAATAACTCTGCATATATAAACTGCGGTACCGTTATATCAAAGTATACAGGCAGCGGCGGAAAATATTCAACCTCGGACGCAAGTGCGGAATATATGGCTCAGGTTCGCAGATTGCTTGACGATAAAAAGGTTCTTTTCCAGACCTGCGAGCTTGGCAAGGTTGACGGCGGCGGCGGCGGTACAATAGCCAAATTCGTTGCAAACCTCAACGCCGATGTGGTAGACCTTGGCGTACCGGTTCTTTCAATGCACTCTCCAATGGAAGTTGTTTCAAAGCTTGATGTATATATGACATACAGAGCACTGTATGAGTTTTACAATGCCTGAAACACACTCCCCCTCTCTTAAAAGCTCTGCCTGTTGAAAATCGGGGACTTTTACCCTGGCTGAGCATGGAATATTCGCCGCCGGCTGAGAAATATGGCAATGCTCTCAACGGCTGTTATACATCCTGTACCTTATTACAGTATCCCGACATTTGATTACTAAAATGTTTTTGTCGATAATAAAAATATAAATTTTGCCGTATATCGAGTCGATTTTTAGAAAAAATGCTTTATTTTTGAATAAAAAGTAAACTAAGCGAAAATTTATATTGACTTTAAATCTTATTTGTATTATTATTACTCAAGAGTGGCTTAATTTTAATGTTATATTATCGACAGTATTTCGTGCTTTTGGTATATGTTATTATTCGGATGCGGAAATATCCGCAGTAAGCAGCCAACATTTATATGATTTTTTGAATATTCGGAAAATGTTTTTTCAGCTAAGTGCAAACAGAAGACAGGCTGCAATATGAAGTATTCGCACGAAGCCTCAGATTTGATTAAATGAGGAGCAACATTTCGAATCAGTAAGATTGGGGTGTGTTTATGAATACATCGATTATCGGTTCAGGTTCGGATCCTATTTGTATATTCCTTCAAACAATAACAGTGGGAGTGTTGAGCTTTGGAAAAGTTAGTTATAACCGGGGGCAATAAGCTTCGCGGAACAATAAAAATAAGCGGTGCAAAAAATGCCGCTGTTGCCATAATCCCGGCAGCTATCCTGTCGGACGGCGTATGTCTTCTTGAAAATATACCTGATATAGAGGATGTAAATATTATAGATGAAATTCTCGGCAAAATGGGAGCAAGCGTAAGACATATAAGCACATCCTCAATAGAGATAGATCCCGGCGGCATAAAGGAGCCGGTTGCAGCATACGACCTTGTCCGCCATATGAGAGCTTCAAGCTATCTTATGGGCGCCCTTCTCGGGAAATGTTTACGGGCTGATGTTGCCCTTCCGGGCGGCTGCGACTTCGGCGTAAGACCTGTTGACCAGCACCTAAAGGGCTTCGGTATTCTCGGAGCAACACATAATATTGAGGACGATATGATAAAAATTAAAGCAGATAAGCTTGTGGGAAATCATATCTATCTCGACGTCGTATCAGTTGGTGCAACAGTAAATGTTATGCTTGCAGCAGTCAAAGCGGAGGGCAGAACAACAATAGAAAATGCCGCAAGGGAGCCCCATATTGTTGACCTTGCAAACTTTCTTAATTCTATGGGCGCCGATGTCAGAGGAGCAGGAACTGATGTTATAAAGATAAACGGAGTGAAAACCCTGAGAGGTACAACATATTCCATAATTCCCGACCAGATAGAGGCGGGAACATACATGGCTGCGGTTTGCTGCGCAGGAGGGGATGTTATTATACAGAATGTCATTCCCAAACACCTTGAGTCCATAACCGCAAAGCTCCGTGAGATGGGAGTTTTTATTGAAGAATTTGACGATTCCGTGCGGGTTGTCAGTGACGGAAAGCTGAAGCGATGTAATGTTACGACAATGCCGCATCCCGGCTTTCCCACCGATATGCAGCCGCAGATCGCCGCGCTTCTCTCTACTGCCGACGGCACAAGCATTGTCAACGAGGCAGTGTGGGATAACCGTTTCCGCTATGTAGAAGAATTGCGCAGAATGGGCGCAAATATAACCGTTGACGGCAGTCTTGCCATAATCAAGGGAGTTGAAAAACTTACCGGAGCGCCCGTAAAGGCGACCGATCTTCGCGCGGGAGCTGCTATGATAGTTGCGGCTCTGGGAGCAATCGGTACAACACAGATAGAGGATATAAGACATATTCAGCGCGGATATGAGGATGTAGTGGGTAAGCTGTCTTCGGTAGGCGCTGATATCAAGCTTGTAGATGACGATGACAATATGATGAAAAACTAACTGTCGGATATTTGCGGGGAGCCTGACGCCTTGTCGGCTTCCCCGTTTTAGGATAACAATAAAATATCAGCAATGGAAGGGATGTAAAAGGATGCCGAGGTTATATCCGCTGTTCAGCGGCAGTTCGGGAAACTGTTACTATTTAGGCACAAACGAAAGCGGAATACTGATTGACGCAGGAAGAAGTGCAAGACAGATAAAAACCGCTCTTGATGAAAGAGAGCTTGATATTAAAAAAGTAAGGGCGATTTTTATTACCCATGAGCATATAGACCACACAAAGGGACTGCGCGTGCTTGCCTCAAAGTACGGAATAAAGGTATATGCCTCAAGGGGTACTATAGGGGAAATGGAGTGCAAAGGGCTTATAAACGACAGTGTGGATATCTCTCCTATTACTCTTGACGGCATGGAAACCGATAATATGCGTATAATTCCATTCAGAATTTCGCATGACTGTGCAGAGGGCTACGGCTATGTTATCGAAACACAGGACGGAAGAAGGACTGCATTTTCCACAGATACCGGAATAATCAGCGATGAGATTGAAGCGGCTCTGAGCGGCTGCGATACCGTTGTGCTTGAGTCAAATCACGATATACGTATGCTGCAAAACGGATATTATCCCTATCCTCTGAAAAAGCGTATACTTTCCGATTTTGGACATCTGTCAAACGACTGCTGTGCCGATACAGCGGTAAAGCTTGTCAAAAGCGGGACGACTCGGTTCATACTCGCACATCTGAGCAAGGAAAACAATATGCCTTACCTTGCCGAACAGACAAGCATATGCGCCTTTGAGGAAAACAAAATGAAGCGAAATATCGATTATATGCTCACTGTCGCAGCAGAAAAGGACAACAAATATATAATATACTGATTTAAAAGGAAAAATATGATTAAAATAACTGTTATATGCGTCGGTAAGCTTAAAGAAGAATATTGGCGCAGCGCTTGTGCGGAATATTCCAAAAGAATGAAAAGGTTTTCCGATTTCTCCATAATTGAGGTCGATGAGGAAAAGCTTCCCGATAATCCCTCTCCCGCACAAATCAATAATACAATAACCAAAGAAGGTCGGAGGATTATATCAAAAATACCGTCAGGCTCTGTCGCTGCCGCAATGTGCATAGAGGGAAAGCTTTTCTCATCTGAGGAGCTTGCAAAGGAAATATACAATACCGCCACGCATGTCAGCGGAAATATGGTCTTCATAATAGGCGGGTCGTACGGTCTTTCTGATGAGGTCAAGAATCTTGCCGATATAAAAATATCAATGTCAAAAATGACCTTCCCGCATCAGCTTGCAAGGGTAATGCTTTGTGAACAGCTTTATAGGGCATTTCAGATAAACAGCGGCGGAAAATATCATAAATAATTTCTTGCAGTTTTCGAGTCTTTGTGCTAAAATTAGTGTAAGTAGGGCAGAAGCTGCAATTCTTTTTACGAAAGGACGTATAAATATGGATAAGAAAGAAAAAAAGACTGTTAATCTCGATAAGGAAAACTATACAGAGGAGAGAGAAAATACCAAAGAGCACTCGGAACCTGTGGGAAAATATCCTGACGTACCGTATGAGGGTTATCCCAAACCGCTTTATGATTTTGAAAAGGGAAATTCATGGGGAAGCTTTATCTGCGGCGTTATGTCGGTGGTATTCTGTTTTGCTCCGATATTCCCCTTGCTTATGTCCATAATAGGACTTTTTCTCGCGCATGAGGATAAAAAGAATAATGAACTTTCCTCAAAGCCGAAATCCAGATCAGCCGTTATTGGCACCATACTGTCTATATTCGGGATCATAATGAATATTATCATATACGTCATAATAATTACTCTTCTTATTATCTTCGGCACATACGTATATAATAAATATCTGTGCTGAAAAATAGCAAACGCCTTTCCGGCGATATTTCGTTTTGCCTGTAACAGTATTTATCTATAATTATGTCAGGGGGAAGCCATCATGGATAACAGAAATTTTACGGATATGTCATTTGACGAAATTTTCCCCGAGGTAAAGCTGCCGGAAGAAAATAACTATTCGGTATACGGGAGCAATGAGCTTACCGATGATGACAGCGTACATCTGAATTATGACACCGACTGCGAGGTAAGAGTACAGGAAAAAACAGAAAAAACCGCAGATGAGGATACATTAAATACCTCCGACAATTGTTTAAACTTTACGGATAATGCATATAAATATAATACCTATATAAGTAACAGACCTACTGTACCGCCAAAAATGAATAATTATACTTCATTTGCAAACGGAACAGACAGCACTCAGGGAAAAATACGCTTCAATATCCCGTTGTTTAATAATACAGCAAATAATGGCTCAAAAAATATGCCAAACGTAAACATCTGTCTTCTGATGGGTATATTGGCATTGATTTTCAGTTTTTCCGGTTTTTCCGGTTTCGGATTCTTTTTTGCGATAATAACATTTGTAATGGTATCCCGTATTAACAAAGATGCAGTGGCTAAAGGCACGGAAACATACAGAAAGAAAAGTTTGGCTCAGTTTTTTGCTGTTTTGTCTATAATAATCTTTTTTCTTTTATTATTTTGAAATTTATTTTTCCTGAGCGACGTGCCGCTGCTCCGGCAGCTCGACAATCAGTTACTTTGTCAGTAAGTAATGAGTTCGTCATTTTTTGTTTGCAGAATTTCTTGCCAAGGCTTTCATGACGGCTTTAGTATTGTTTATTTTACAGACTGAGAGCCTGTCAAGCAGAATAGCAACAGGTCTTTGAAAGCAGTCTATCTAGTCGAAAGGGATTGGGTATGTTTTCTATTGAACAATCGAGCCATGTGGAGACGGTGGTCTTGATGTCACGGGTTAAGGACTGAACGATGAAAAAGTACTGTATTTACCGGCTTTTGAGCATTTGAACGGTAGTGGTGATGAGTTGAATTAACTGCAAAAATCGCTCTGTCAGAATATATCAAGGGAATTGGTTGGAGGGGGCGAGTAGGTTATTTAGATGTTATAGGATTGAGTTGCCGATTTAGATGTTTTTGTGGTAGTGTTGAGTTAATGACTTGGATAACAGAGATTTAAGGCTGTGATATAGATGTCGGAGGAATTGTTGTATGGCGAAAATAGTTTGGGAAGGAAACAGAAAGGAATTTGGTACATCACACCAGGGTCCGCCGGTTCCACAAAATGCCATTAAAATTCGTGAAGGAGACGGTTTTATTAAAAGAGCCATTCCTTTTGGCATATTACCGATGGTGATGTGCATGGTGGCAGTAGTCATGAAAGCTTATTTTAATAAGGAACCTCCTGTCTCTCCCGTATATCTCATTCCGGCGATTGCGATTGGATTTATTATTGCTATTCCGTTACATGAGTTTGCGCACGCTGTTTGCTATCCCAAAAAGGCTACTGTCTGGGTTGGGTTATGTATTCGTAAAATGGCGGCATATGCTATTTCGTATTATCCTCTTACTAAAAGCCGTTTTATCGTCATGTCAATTGCACCTGCCGTATTGGGAATTATCCCATTGATAGGATTTTTCTTTATTCCAATAACGATGAAACCATTGCTCACGATATGTATGGTATCTGCATTTATGGGTCTTATATCACCGGCACCTGATTATATGGATGTAACAAGTGTGTTGAAGAAGGTTCCACCACATGCTTTGGTATGCGATTCTCAGGATGGTTTGTACGCTTATGTTGAATAAATTCAAATATCAAGGCTCCCAAACTGCCAGCATCGGTAGTGCGGGAGCCTTATTTTATGCTTCTATATCAATTTTGCCCCCGGACTTAAAGCGTAAATAGGCTTTTTATCCGGTTCATAAATTACAATT
>CANRDH010000002.1 GCA_947629295.1 uncultured Clostridia bacterium | reverse complement strand
TTAAATTCTTCTTCTGTTCCCGAGAAAAATCTCCAGCCGCTGTCGGGTGAGTTTTTTATGGGCTCCGTGCGGTAGATATATTTAGCCTTGTGATTGTAATCGGTTATGATATCTGACGCAAGTCCTTCCGTGCCAAAGTCCGGAATTTTTACAAGCCTTCCTTCCTCATTTCTGCAATATACCGTTTCTATATCAGAGTCTATAAGATTTTTAATTTCGGGGTTTGCTTCAATAATGTCGGAAAGACGTACAATACACATATTATCAAAATTTACGTTATAATCCTTTTCCGAACCGTCAAAGAACCGCCAACCGCTGTCCGGCTGCCCTTGCTCAGGCTCATCCCTGTACATAATGAATATACCTGCATTTCCTTCTGCGATTGAAGCTGAAGCAATACACGCTATTGGATATTCTGCCGCCATTTAAACTACCCCCATTTTATAAAAATTTTCTGTTTTCTATGTAATGACATAAATTATTATTAAAGTCAAGTGTTTGTGATAACTTTAAGTGCAATATAATTGAGATAACCTACAGTATGCATTACGCTTTTGATATGCAGCAGATAGTCGTCAGGGCGCAAATATACTTCCCTGAATTGTTTTGGAAACTTCAACCTTGATAGGTTTTTCGCTTCCGTCAGTCGGGTGCATATATACGCTCTGCACAAGACCTACGCCAAGATAGAGGCAGGCTGCCGATGAACCTCCCGAGCTGAAAAACGGAAGGGTTATGCCGACAACAGGCAGAAGACCGAGAACCATACCGAGGTTTATTACAGTCTGTGTAATTATTAACGAAAAAAATCCAATGCATATATATCTGCCAAGAGGATTACAGGCTCCTCTTGATGTTCTGAGCACCTTGAAAATCATAAGCACAAAAAGAAGCAGTATTGCGACGCAGCCTATGAAACCCAGCTCCTCGCCCGCAACAGTGAAAATAAAGTCGTTTTCCTGATAAGGCACCATGTTTTTTTCAACTCGCGGACCTTCAAATAAGCCCTTACCCGTAATGCCTCCGGAAGCGATCGACACCTTGCTCTGATATTGCTGCCAACCGAAGGTCTGAAGCATTTCATCATCGTTGGAAAATAAAAGCAGGAGCCTGCTCTGTTGGTCTGAGTTCATAATTCTCGTCCATAAAATCGGAGCTGCCGCAATTATGGCTATGAAAATGGCAATAAAATATCTGAGCTGAACTCCCGCGGCAAAGGTCATTATAAGGAACATACAGCCAAATACAAGGGCTGCGCCGTCATCTCCCTGCATATGGATAAGACCTATAGGTATTGCGGCATGAATAAGAAGAGTAAGTACGCCGACAAAGCTGTGAAGCCTGTTCTTTTCCGCAAGATAGGAAAGGTGCTTTGAAAAAGTAACAATGAAGCATATTTTTGTAAGCTCCGAGGGTTGGAAGGTCAGTCCTCCCGGCAAAAGTATCCATCCCACATCGTCGGTACCGGCTATTTGTATCCCGATAAAGAATACGGCGACTGTAAGTGCCAATGCTACTCCTCCTATGAGCCACCAGCATTTTGCTATGAAGTTATAATCCATAAGCGATACAATTACAGCGGCTGCGTAGCCCATGACCACAGCCATAAGCTGAGAACGCAGGAAATTAACATCTCCGCTCCTCTGCTGACTTGCTATAAGTATACATCCGTATACCGTTGCCGTAATGGTTATAAGCCAGAAAATTATATCTGTACGTTTAAAATAGTCAATTATACCCGAAAAAAATCTGTAAATAATAAACATCCCCTTATGTGCTTATTATTATATATTTATTTACCGAAAATTTCAATAGAAGAAAGTTACTGTATTTGTATTTGTTCAGATAAATTTTAGTGCAATTTAATATCCCCAAAGTTTAAGAATATTTCCCGTGGCTCAGCTTTATATTAGCACTGATATTTGTGATAAATATGGTGTTTCTGAAAAAACGCAGAAAAATTTTAATTAACACTTGAAACTTGTAAATAATTATGTTATAATAACTAAGTCTTTGGATACCGTCACTTGTGATGGGCTTCACAGCATGGTCTTTGACCGTACTTTGAAACGGACAGTCCTCTGCGGCGGCTGCCGCAAGAATGTCTATAATAACAGGAGGAATAAAAAATGGATGCACTGAAAACTATTGCGCAGGCTTCAGTAAAGGCAGAAAAACCGAAGTTTGCAGTCGGTGATACCGTACGGGTAAGCGTTAATATCCGTGAGGGCGACAGAGAAAGAATCCAGATGTTTGAGGGAACGGTTATTGCGAAAAGAGGAAGCGGCGTTGCCGAAACCTTTACAGTTCGCCGCCTTTCCTATGGCGTAGGCGTGGAAAGAGTATTCCCGGTAAATTCACCCAATGTTGTTGATGTTAAGGTCATCAGGAACGGTAAGGTCCGCAGAAGCAAGCTTTATTATCTCCGCGGCAGGGTCGGTAAGGCTGCTAAGGTTAAAGAGCAAATTAAATAATTGCCGGAAAAAGGGACTTTATTGTCCCTTTTTTGCTATCTGATGCCGAGGTGTGCATAATATGAGAAAAACGGACTCTGCAATATACCCTGAACAGTATTATATCGATTTGGCTGATAAGCTGTCCGCTCTGAGAGCGTTGAAGGGCTTTGTATATTTCCTGATAGCAGCGGCGTTGGCGTTTACCTGTGTATTTAATTTTTTTTACGGTATATTTTTTGTGGAGGGCGCAAGGCTCAAGGGTAATGAAAATGTTGCTGTCGTTGTAAATGTAAATAAACGAAGCTTTGAAGAGGGCGAAACAGTTCTTGTCAGAAATGGCAGCGGATATTGTTGTGCGGAATTTACCGCAAGTGATGACTCAGAAAACGGAATATATGTAAAATCCGATAACGGAAACATTTTTATCCGGAATGAGGAAATAGAGGGAAAAGCTGAATTTGTTTTATTCCCGGTGAGCTGCTTTGGCGATAATACACATGACCTGTGTATCGGCAATATTGAAAATTGATATGTATGATTTTTTTCAAAAGCGAGAGGTGTTTGGTATGTCTGAAAAAGAATATAAAGAAAAGGACGAGGAGAACGGTGTAATGCTGACATCGGCAAGTGACGATGAGGAAGATGCTGACGAAGAGGCTGTTTCAGTTACTTCCCTTATATTTGAATGGGCGAACGCTTTTATTATCGCAATAATAATAGTAGTTCTGCTTCTGACGTTTGTTATCAGACAGGTCACGGTAGACGGAACCTCAATGACCGATACCCTTAAGGATGGCGACAGACTTATAATTTCAAATTTTATGTATAAGCCTCAATACGGTGATATTGTTGTTGTAAGTCACGGGGAAAATTACAATGAGCCTATTATAAAAAGGGTTATAGCTACAGAGGGGCAGGCTTTGTCCATAAATTATGAAACGGGCGCAGTCAGCGTTGACGGGGTTATACTTAAAGAGGATTATATTAAGGGAATGACTGTGGAGCTTAAGCGTCCGCTCGAAATACCCGATAAAATACCTGAGGGCTATGTTTTTGTAATGGGAGATAACCGTCAGGGTTCGCTTGATAGCAGAAGTACCGATATAGGTCTTATACCTGTTGAGAATATAATCGGCAAGGCAGAATTCAGAATTTATCCCACCGATTCCATAGGAAGCATATATTGAAACCGTATATCGTAATTTAAAATACAGGAGAAAACTATGGAGGAAATTAAATCAATACAGTGGTTTCCGGGACACATGACCAAAACCAAAAGAAAGATCGAATCACAGCTTAAGCTTATTGACGCGGTTGCGGTATTGCTTGACGCAAGAATACCGTATTCAAGCTGTAATCCCGATCTCAGGAGTGTGATAAACAATAAGCCGAGGCTTGTTGTGCTTAATAAATGTGATATGGCAGATTCGACGCAAACCAAAAGATGGCTTGAACTTTTTAAGAAAAAGGGTGTTGCCGCAATAGCTCTTGACTGTAAAACAGGCAAGGGCTTAAATGCTTTTATTCCGACTGTCAAAAATGTGCTTTCCGACAGGATACAGGCATGGAACGCAAAGGGAATGACAGGAAGAACGATAAAGGTTATGGTTGTCGGGATACCGAATGTCGGAAAGTCATCATTCATTAACCGTATGGCAAAGCAGAACAGGGCAAAGGTTGAGGACCGTCCCGGAGTTACAAGAGGAAATCAGTGGTTCACAATCGGAAAGGGCTTTGATTTGCTTGATACCCCCGGAGTATTGTGGCCGAAATTTGATGATCCGGGAGTGGGAGAAAAACTTGCTTTTATCGGT
Organism: uncultured Clostridia bacterium; assembly: GCA_947629295.1. GTDB lineage: Bacteria > Bacillota > Clostridia > Oscillospirales > Acutalibacteraceae > UBA1213. The sequence goes on along the minus strand of CANRDH010000002.1, from coordinate 27,081 downwards.
TCGGTTAAGGATGATATACTTGACACGGAGCAGCTAAGCGGCAGACTTCTTGAATATCTCAGAGATAATTATGCTGAGCCGCTTTGCAGGAGGTATAAGCTTAATAATGATGATATCAAGGATTTACAGGGCTATGAAATACTTGAAATGATAGGAAGAAAAAGAGGTATGCTTATATCCGGAGGAGAGATAAACACAGAAAGGGCGGCGGCAGCCGTTCTGGACGAATTCCGCGGTGCGACTCTCGGTAAGCTTACTATTGACAAAGCGGAGGATTATCCCGATGTTAGAATTTGAAAATATGTACAGGGAACAGGGCTATAAGGCAATATGCGGAGTAGACGAGGCAGGCAGGGGACCGCTTGCAGGACCCGTATTTGCTGCGGCAGTTATACTTCCCGAAGGTCTTGAGATCGAAGGTGTTACGGATTCCAAAAAGCTTACGGAAAAAAAACGTGAGCGGCTTTTTGAAGTGATAAAGGAAAAGGCGCTTGCATATTGTGTGGCGAGTGCAAGTGTTGAGGAAATTGAAAGTCTTAATATACTCCGGGCGGATATGCTCGCTATGAAAAGAGCGATTGAGGGGCTTAAGGTTCAGGCGGATTTTGCAATGATTGACGGAAATAAGACTCCAAAGGTTGACATTCCATGCACGGCTATAGTAAAGGGTGACGCAAAAAGCGAGTCGATAGCCGCGGCGTCTATTCTTGCTAAGGTAAGCCGTGACAAACTTATGCTTGACCTTGCAAAGAAATATCCCGAATACGGCTTTGAAAAGCATAAGGGCTACGGAACAAAGGCACATATGGAGGCTGTACTCAAATACGGCCCGTGCGAAATACACAGACCGTCGTTTCTTAAAAAACTGCTCGGTGAGAAAAAATGAGCAAAAGGACATCTGCGCAGATAACCGGAGATATGGGAGAAAGGGCGGCGGAAAGGTATCTGAAAAATAAGGGATATTCCGTTGTCGAGAGAAATTACCGTTGCCGCAGCGGTGAAATAGACATAATAGCAAGGGACGGTAAATATATTGTTTTTGCAGAGGTCAAGACGCGCAGTATAAATTCCGTTGACCGTCCCGGGGCATGGGTTGACAGAAAAAAACAGAAGAAAGTTATCACTGCCGCTTATGTGTATCTTGAGGAAAATGATACTGAGCTTCAGCCAAGGTTTGATGTTGTTGAAATTGTATACGATAATGTTACCGGAATGATAATTTCCGTTGAGCATATCGAGGATGCATTTATGCAGGAGGGAGATTATCCGGCGTTTTGATTTGGGAAGAGTAATGCAAACAAATATTAAATGATAAGTCAAATGGGTATGACATATTTTCAACAGTAATCTGATAAAAGACTTTTTATGAATTTTTTGGAGGAATGTACTTAATATGCAGCTTTTTGATTTGCATTGTGATACACTTTACAGAGCTTATACGGAAAACAGTACACTGTTTGACGACAGCTTCGCCGTATCTTTCAATAAGACAGACGGAATATCACCGTATATACAATGCCTTGCGGTATGGATACCGGATGAATACAGAAAAGAAAAGGCATGGGAGCTTTTCTGCGGCTGCGTCGGGCTGCTGAAAAAACAGCTTGACGGAACGGATATTGCGTGGTGTAGGTGTGCCGATGATATAAAAAGAGTTTATAATAAAAAGGGCAGGGGCATAATACTTACAGTTGAGGGCGGAGCCGTTCTCGGGGGAGATGTTGATAAGCTCCGTGAAATATATGATATGGGTGTACGCATGATGACGCTTACATGGAACGGCAGGAATGAGCTTGGCGACGGCATAGGAGAAGAATGTGACGGAGGACTTACGGCTTTCGGAAAAGAATGTATAAGGGAAATGGAAAAGCTCGGAATGATCGTTGATATTTCCCATGCAGGAGAAAAGCTTTTTTGGGATGTTGCCGATATTGCAAAAAAACCGTTCATAGCGTCACATTCAAATTCACGCTCGGTTGCGCCGCACAGGAGAAATCTTACGGATAAGCAGTTTCTTTGTCTGAAAAACAGAGGGGCGCTTACAGGAATGAATTTTTGTGCGGAATTTATAGATAAAGACAAGACAAATGCGAAAATGTATGATATAATAAAGCATATCGGATATTTTCTGTCGCTCGGGGGCGAAAATTGTATTGCCATGGGCGGAGATTTTGACGGAGCGGAGCTTCCGCAGGATATGTTCGGTATAGAGTCGATGAACTCTCTTTACGAAAGGGTCGGGGAGCGTTTCGGACAGGAGCTTACAGACGCTGTATTTTTCGGCAATGCATACAGGTTTTTGACTGAAAATCTGAATTGATGCCGATTTTTCAATAAAAACAAAAGAAAGAAGGAAATGTTGATGAATTACAACAGTACGAGGGATAAGAATAAGGTTGTTTCTGCTTCGCAGGCAATAGCTCAGGGTATTTCCGAGGAGGGCGGTCTGTTTGTGCCGCAGTCGCTCCCGCAATATACGCTTGACGACATAAAATCCCTTACCGAGGTTGATTACAGGGGCAGAGCAAAGAAAATTTTTTCTGATTTCCTTTCGGATTTTACCCGGGAGGAAATAAACGAAAGTGTTGAGGCAGCATATACCGCAGAAAAATTCGGCTCCGAAAATCCGGCGCCTATTTCGTATATAGACAGCGGAGAAAAGAAAATGGCCCTGCTTGAGCTGTGGCACGGCCCTACATCTGCATTCAAGGATATGGCGCTTCAGATACTTCCGCATCTGCTTACAAAATCTGTTAAGAAGACCTATGCCGGAAAGGAAGCAGTGATACTTGTTGCGACAAGCGGTGACACGGGCAAGGCTGCGCTTGAGGGATTCAGGGATGTTGACGGAACAAAAATAATGGTATTTTATCCCGTTGACGGAGTTTCCCCCATGCAGAAAAGACAGATGGTTACACAAAAGGGCAAAAATGTTAATGTTGTTGCTATAAAGGGTAATTTTGACGACGCACAGACGGGCGTTAAAAGGATATTTACAAACCCCGAAATAAAGGATAAGCTTGCCGAAAACAATATGCTTTTCTCAAGCGCAAATTCGATCAACTGGGGCAGACTTCTTCCTCAGGTGGTTTATTATTTCTCTGCTTATGCCGATATGGTAAACGCAGGAAAAATAAAGCTGGGAGATAAGATAAATGTCGCGGTTCCCACGGGAAACTTCGGCAATATACTTGCTTCTTTCTATGCGATGAATATGGGACTTCCGATAAATAAATTTATCTGTGCGTCCAATTCAAATAATGTGCTCACAGACTTCATAAGGACAGGAACATACGATAAAAAGAGAAAATTCTATACGACGATTTCTCCGTCAATGGATATACTTGTATCAAGCAATCTTGAAAGACTTCTTTATCACCTTACGGGAGAAGATTCCGACAAGGTAGCGGAGCTTATGAAGTCACTCAATGAAAACGGCGTATATACCGTTGACGGTGAGCTTAAGGCAAAGCTTGACAAATATTTCTGGGGCGGCTGCTGTGACGACGAAAATACACAGAAAACAATAGGTGAGCTTTACAGGAATGACAATTATCTCTGTGATACGCACACTGCCGTTGCGGTTAATGTATATAATCAGTATTTTGAGGAAACAGGCGATAAGACGCCCACGGTTATAGCTTCAACCGCAAGTCCTTATAAATTTGCAAAGGCTGTTCTTGAGTCCGTTACGGATGAAAAGCTGCCGGATGATGAGTTTGCTATGGTAGATGAGCTTTCCGAAAAGACAAATACGGCTATTCCCGGACCGCTTGCGGGACTTAAGAATGCAGAGGAGCGTTTTTCCTTTGAATGTGAGGTTGACGAGATGCCGAAAACGGTTCTTGAAAGCCTTTCAATAAGCTGAATATGGCTGTATATGCGATAGCGGACCTGCATCTTTCACTCGGAACGGATAAGCCGATGGATGTGTTCGAGGGTTGGAATAACTATACGGAAAGAATAAGAAAAAACTGGCAAAAGCTGATAACCCCCGATGATACGGTAGTGATAGCCGGGGATATATCATGGGCGATGAGCATTAATAATACCTACAATGATTTTGATTATATAAACAAGCTTAACGGCAGGAAAATCATTATTAAGGGTAACCATGATTACTGGTGGACTACAAAATCCAAAATGGACAAATATCTTGCCCAAAACGGCTTTGATACAATATCCGTTTTACATAATAATTATTATGTTGCCGACGGTCTTGCCCTTTGCGGTTCAAGAGGCTGGTTCTATGATGCCGAAACCGACGACGATATGAAAATACTGATGCGTGAGGTCGGAAGACTGAGAATGTCTATAGAACCTGCAATCAAGGCAGGATATGAGCCCATCGTTTTTCTGCATTACCCGCCGATATATAATAATATGGCGTGCAGAGAAATAACCGATGTCCTCAGAGAATATAATATAAGGAAATGCTTTTACGGGCATATTCATGGCAGGAATGCTTCAAAAAGAGCATTTATAGGTGAATGTGAAGGAATCAGATATGAGCTTATTTCCTGTGACAGGCTCGGCTTTATGCCGCTTGCTGTTCTTTGACGGATAGGGCAGTTGAATCGGATTTTTGTACATTATGTTTTTTTGCCTGTAATTTATGCTTGACTATCGGGCATTGCTATATTATAATAAAAACAGTTTGCCTTATTGATTGCGGCTTTGCCGCCCGGGACGGTCATACCGTTGGACGCCTTAGGGCAGACAGAGGGCTTAAGCCCAAAAAAACAGGGAGCGTATGCTCCGCTTTGGAGGAAAATAAAATGACACTTAAATCATCAAACAAGGTTGAAACAAATCGTTATGAGCTCGTTATTGAGATTGACGGAGAAACCTTTATGAAGGCGGTAGAGGCAGTATATAAGAGACAGTCCAAGAATATCACGCTTCCCGGTTTCCGTAAGGGTAAGGCTCCCAGAAGACTTATCGAAAAGGAATACGGTGAGGGCGTTTTCTATGAGGACGCTATAAAGGATTTATATCCTACAGCTGTTGTCGATGCCGCTGAGGAAGCAAATCTCGATATAGTAAGAGACCATATCGATCTCGATGTTGAACAGGCAGACAAGGAAGCACTTGTTCTTAAGGTTGTTATCACGGTTGAACCGGAGGTTTCCGTAAATGATTATAAGGGTATCGAATATACCCCCGCTTCTCTTGAAGTAACGGATGAGGATATTGATGAGGAAATCAAGAAGGTTCAGAAGAGAAACGGCCGTCTTGTTACGGTTGAGGACAGAGCGGCTGAAGATGGAGATGTAACTGTTATTGATTTTAAGGGTATACTTGACGGAGAAGCGTTCGAGGGCGGTACTGCTGAAAATTACAGTCTTACTCTCGGCAGCGGTGCGTTTATCCCCGGCTTTGAGGAGCAGATCATAGGTCATAAGGCAGGAGAGGAATTTACTATTGATGTAACATTCCCGGAGGATTATCAGGCAGAGGAGCTTAAGGGCAAGGCTGTACAGTTTGAAATCAAGCTGCATGAGATAAAGACCAATGAGCTTCCCGAGGTTGACGATGAATTTGTCAAGGATGTGAGCGAATTTGATACAGTTGACGAATATAAAGCTGACCTGAAGACGAAGCTTGAGGAATCGCGCAAGAATGAGGCGGAAAACAGTAAAGAAAATCAGATAGCCGAAAAGCTCCAGGAGCTTCTTGAGGCTGAGATTCCGGAGGCTATGTATGATAATCAGGTTGACAGCATTATTGATGAGTTTGCGATGAATCTGCGTTCTCAGGGACTTGATATCAATACTTATATGCAGTATACAGGTCTTACAGAGGATAAGCTTCGTGAAACCTACCGTGACAGAGCCGAGGCACAGGTTAAGGTAAGACTTGCACTTAAAAAGATTGCCGAGCTTGAGGGACTTCAGGCAACAGATGAGGATGTTGAGAATAAGTACAGTGAGCTCGCAGAAAAATATAAGGTTGATATTTCAAGAGTGAAGGCAGCGTTTGCAAAGAGAGATATCGCAAGAGATATCGAATCCGAAAGAGCAATGAATTTTGTTAAGGAGAATGCTGTTGAAAAAACAGCGGACTGATTGAATAAAAGATAAATTTACTGTTAAATATAGAGTTAGTGAAACGGAGGTTATTGGTATGGCAATGGTACCTTATGTAATTGAGCAGACAAACAGAGGAGAACGCTCGTATGATATCTATTCAAGACTTCTCAACGACAGAATAATTATGCTTACCGAGGAGGTAAACAATGTAACGGCAAGTCTTGTTGTGGCACAGCTGCTGTTTCTTGAGGGTCAGGATTCAACAAAGGATATAAGCCTTTATATCAACAGCCCCGGAGGTTCCGTAACTGATGGTATGGCTATATATGATACGATGCAGTATATCAAATGCGATGTTTCTACAATATGCATGGGTATGGCGGCAAGTATGGGTGCATTTTTGCTTGCGGCAGGTGCTAAGGGTAAGCGTTTCGCACTGCCCAACAGTGATATTATGATTCACCAGCCCAGCGGCGGAGCACAGGGTCAGGCAACGGATATCATGATCCATGCCGACCATATTATACAGACAAAGAAGAAGCTTAATACCATTCTTTCGGAGAATACGGGACAACCGTATGATGTAATAGCAAGAGATACCGAGCGTGATAATTTTATGACAGCTCAAGAGGCTCTTGAATACGGTCTTATTGATAAGGTAATTACACAACGATAAGGAGCTGCGCAAATGGCAAATAAGGACGATAGCAAAAGAAGTGTGACCTGTTCCTTCTGCGGAAAGCCGCAGGAGCTTGTCGGACGTATCATACAGGGGGCAGGAGCCTATATTTGTGACGAATGTGTTCTGTTATGCAACGATATCCTCAAGGGCAGCGGTAATATAGATTCGGATGAAAGTTTTTGTGTGGATTTCGGAGCGCTGCCGAAGCCGATGGAAATAAAAGCATTGCTTGATGAATATGTTATCGGTCAGGACGAGGCGAAGATATCTCTCGCCGTATCCGTATATAACCATTACAAAAGAATAAATTATCACGAGGAGGACGATGTTGCTCTTAATAAGAGTAATATTCTTTTGCTTGGCCCGTCCGGCGTGGGAAAAACACTCCTTGCGCAGACGCTTGCAAGAATTCTTGATGTACCGTTTGCCATTGCCGACGCTACAACGCTTACCGAGGCAGGCTATGTCGGAGAGGATGTTGAAAATATTCTTCTCCGCCTTATACAGGCCGCCGACTTTGATATAGCAAGAGCCGAGCGTGGAATTATCTATGTTGACGAAATAGATAAGATTGCAAGAAAATCGGAGAATCCCTCAATAACACGTGATGTAAGCGGCGAGGGCGTCCAGCAGGCACTTCTTAAAATACTTGAAGGAACTGTATCGAACGTGCCGCCCACGGGTGGAAGAAAGCATCCTCAGCAGGAGTTTATACAGATAGATACTTCAAATATACTGTTTATCTGCGGAGGAGCCTTTGACGGTCTTGAAAAGACTGTTGAGAAGCGATTGGGTTCATCGTCTCTCGGGTTCAATGCCGATATTAAAACAAAAACCGAGCTTGACACCACAAGCTGGATGCAGGAGGTAATACCTCAGGATTTGGTTAAATTCGGACTTATCCCCGAGCTTGTTGGAAGACTTCCGGTTGTTACAGCGCTTAACGGTCTTGATGAGAATGCCCTTGTGCGTATTCTTGAGGAACCGAAGGATTCCCTTGTCAAGCAGTATACCAAGCTTTTTGCCATGGACAATGTAAGTCTTGTTTTTGATGACGGAGCGCTTCTTGAAATTGCAAGAAAGGCAATCGAGCGCCATACGGGAGCAAGGGGACTGCGCTCTATTATGGAGGAGCTTCTGAAAAATCTTATGTATGAAGCACCTTCAGACGAAACAATATCCAAGATTATTATAACGGCTGAAGCAGCAAGAGGCGAGGGTGAGCCTGTTGTTGAGCGTACAAAAACCAAACGCAGGGCGCACAAAGCCACGGCAGCCAAATCCACAAGACAAAAAGCAAAACGTGACCCGGCTTAATTATAACGGTATTCAGAGCCGTTACAATGCAGTGCGGGATATTCGGGATATTGCTATATAAAAACAAGAAATCAAGAGCATCCGCACGAACGTTATTGAATACGTTTTCCGGATGCTTTTTTGTATTGGTATGGAGGTTTTATGAAATATACAACTGTTCTTATGGATGCGGATAATACCATATTCGATTTTCCATTATGTGAATATAATGCTTTAAAAAGTACTCTGATAAATTCAGGTTTAGAATTTAATGATCATATTTATAACAGCTTCAGTGTTATAAATGACAGATTGTGGAAGGAATTGGAGCAGAATAAGACGACACGTTCGGAGCTGAAAATACAGCGTTTCAGAGAACTTATAGAAAAGTGTCTTGACGGATTGGGAAATGCACCGGAGCTTGCAAAGGAATATGTATCACAGCTTTCAAGGCAGGGGATCCTTATAGACGGAGCATATGATGCACTGAAAGAATTATCTGAATTATTTGACATATACATAATAACAAACGGTCTTAGGCTTGTACAAAGAGGACGTTTTGCCCGTACAAATCTCACAGGATTTATAAAGAAAATTTATATTTCGGAAGAAATAGGGTATCAGAAGCCTATGAAGGAATTTTTTGATTATGTGCTTTCGGATATTCCGGAGAGGGATAAGGACAAAATTCTTGTTGTCGGCGATTCCCTCACGTCAGATATGCAGGGAGGCAGAAATGCGGGACTTACGACCTGTCTTTATGATTCGGAAAATCTTACGGAAATGCCGAATAGTCTTTGTGATTACAGAATAGGCGACCTTTTGGAAATAAAGGATATTTCCATGGGGGAGGGAATATGAGGTTTACTGTTCCGGATGAGCTTGACGGTATATGTGTAAAGGATTTTTTAAGAAAACACTGTTTTGTATCTTCAAGAACCCTTGCAAAGCTCAAAAGGACGGATATGGGAATCACCTGTAACGGAGAACATATACGCAGCATTGATATACTTCATGCCGGGGATATGGTTGAGCTTAGTTTTCCGAAGGATAATATGTATATAGAACCTGTAGATTTGTCCGTTGAGACAGTATATGAAGACAGTCAGGTTATAATATTCAATAAGCAGCCTTATATGCCCGTACATCCGGTAAAGGATTACCGTCTTAACACACTTGCAAATCATGCGGCTTTTCATGCAATAAGTATGGGAGAGAATTATATTTTCCGTGTTGTAAACAGGCTTGATAAGGATACCTCCGGGCTTGTTCTTGCCGCAAAGAATGCTTATGCAGCCGCATTTCTGAAAAATCATACCGATAAGCTTTATATTGCTCTATGTGAGGGAAGAATTGAGGGCAGCGGAACCATTGACGAGCCGCTAAGGCTGAAAGAGGGACACGGTATTCAGCGGGAAATCGGTGAAGGCGGAGTCAGAGCCGTAACACACTATACAGCCGTGAAAAATTACGGAGATGAATATACTCTTCTTGAAATACGTCTTGAAACGGGAAGGACGCATCAGATAAGGGCGCATTTTTCCTGTATGGGGTATCCGCTTGCGGGCGATGATATGTACGGAGGAAGCAGGGAAAAATTTCCCCGACAGTGTCTGCATTGTGCGGAAATATGCTTTATACATCCCGAAAGCGGAAAAAAGATAGAAGTGCGAAGAGATATTGATTTTTTTGATGAAATAAAATAATAGGAATGCATAATGATTCGGAGCTGTCGTATCAGTTATAAAAGGTCTGATACGACAGCTCATGTTATTTGTATGATTTCCCGATAATACGGTTCTTAAAACGAGTATATAAGCATATACTTAAATATATCACAGCTTGCGGACGGCATATTATCAAGGAGGAGGGGAATAAGAAATATTTGTCCAAAGCAGGGATACATAAATTACAGAAATTATTACGCAGGCTCAAACGGAATGGATTTTGAATAATATATAATGTGCCGAATTCGTAAGCGGTGATTATTTTTGTTCAGAAGGGACAAAATATTATTATCGGCACAAAAAATAAAAAATTCGGAGCGTGAAAAGCTATGCTGGTCAGACGAGGAGATATATATTATGCAGATTTGAGTCCCGTTGTCGGTTCGGAGCAGGGCGGGATACGACCCGTACTGATTATTCAGAATAATATAGGAAACCGATACAGTCCGACCGTGATAGCGGCGGCTATTACAAGTCGGGGTTCAAAAGCCAAGCTTCCGACGCATATCAAGCTGTATGCGGACCACAGCGGTCTGGCAAAGGATTCGGTGGTGTTGCTTGAGCAGATACGAACAATAGATAAAACACGTCTAAAGGAGAAAATGGGAACGCTTAGTCCCTATGATATGTATAAAGTAGACGAGGCATTGTCGATAAGCTTCGGTCTGGCTGCCGAAAACGTACACAAATCGGCAACATAATCTGAATATATCATAAAGCTTGAGTCGGAATATTATGCCGCATAGGTCGTCGTGGTAACGGATAAAGAAAAAACGGCTTTCCTATGCGGTTATTTTCAATCTTTTTGGTTTAAATTGAATTAAATTGATTAAAGACAAATTATTCGCTTTTTCCGTGTTATTATATTTTCGTCAAACGGAAAGGGGAGCGCAAACGGATTGGGACAGACAATTTATATAGATATACTCTTTTGTGTAAATTTTGTTATAGATTATATTATCCTGATTTCCGTAAAAAAATTCATGTCGCTCAGCTGCAGGAGAAGAAGGCTTTTTTTGGGTGCGGCTGTCGGCGGAATAAGTTCTTTTGTCATACTTTTGCCTCCGATACCGTCGGGGATGTCAATGGTAATAAGCTTTCTGACAGCCTGTCTGGTAATATCGGCGGCATTTTCTCCGCTTGACAGGGTAAGGTTCATAAAAACATCGGCGGCTTTTTTTCTTATAAGCTTCGGCTACTGCGGTGCTATGATAGCAATATGGATGCTGTTTTCCTCAGATAATATAATCATTCGCAACAGCAGTGTATATATTGCCATGTCGCCGATCACGCTTGTTATAACTACATTAATTTGCTATGTTATATTGAGAGTGATTATGCGCATAACGGGGAGGGGAGAAACAGGGGATACAAAGTGTATGCTCAGTATAAAATATGAAGGCAGGGAGATAAGCTGTAAGGGTAAGCTGGATACGGGCAACAGTCTTAGGGAGCCGTTTTCGGGGGATATGGTGATAGTAGTCAGGCAGGAGTTATTCGGAGATTTTCCGAATTTAAGGGATATAGACCTGTCGGGGGAAATGCCTAAGGGAATAAGAATGATACCGTATTCGTCAGTGGGGGGAGAGGGAGTTATGGCTGCATTCCGTGCGGAAAATATCCATATTGCCATGGAAGCAAAAAGTTTTGATGTCACGGCTTATATCGCACTTTGCGAAGACGGAAGAATAGTAGGCGAAGCCGATGCGCTTGTGCCTATGGAGCTTGTTCCTTAGAAACGTAAATCTTAATGTATTTAGTCATCAGGTTATGTCAGGAGAAATGAGCGACGACGCAAATTGACAGCGCATTATACAGCGCAGAGGGGTTATTATATGGGTAAATTTAAAAAGGTTTCCAAGATAGCGGTAAGCGGTATAGAAAAGATACGCATGATGATAATGGGAAAAAAGGGGATATATTACATAAACGGCCCCGAAACACTTCCCCCTCCTCTTAAGACGGAGGAAGAAAGGAAAATTTTGCAGCGTATAAAAAACGGTGATGAAAGTGCAAGAGAGCCGCTTATTACGCATAATCTCAGGCTTGTGGTTTATATAGCTAAGAAATTTGAATCTTCAAATTTATGCGTCGAGGATCTTATATCAATCGGAACTATAGGACTCATCAAGGCTGTTAATACCTTTCGCCCTGAAAAGGGTATAAAGCTTGCAACTTATGCATCACGCTGTATTGAAAATGAAATACTTATGTTTTTGCGTAAGACATCACAGCAGAAAAATGAAATTTCAATTGACGAGCCGCTTAATGTGGACTATGACGGTAATGAGCTTCTTATAGCCGATATTCTCGGCAGCGACAGCGATATGGTCAATATGCGTATAGAAAAGGAATCGGAGGAAAATCAGCTTTTGCAGGCGGTAAACAGACTAAATGAGCGTGAGCTTTCCATAATGGAGCTGCGTTTCGGACTCAACGGAAAAAAGGCACATACACAAAAGGAAGTGGCGGATATGCTGGGAATTTCGCAGTCGTATATATCACGTCTTGAAAAGAAGATAATACGCCGCCTGAAAAGGGAAATCAGCGACGACAGCAAAAGTGCATGATATTTTATATAAAACACTGAATAAAGAAATAAAGCTTTTCGGATAAAAGAACTCCTTACTGCCATTTTCGGAGGTAAGGAGTTTTTATTGCGAAAACTATTTTACGGTTAGAGAATCTATTTCTTTTGTTAATTCCTTATATGTTTTTTAGATTAGTCGTTGACAAATAAAGATTTATTATGTATAATAACACTTGTGCCGGAAAAAAGAGGTTGAAATTCATATAGCTTTTTAAATTATATTTGCGGGTGTGGCGGAATTGGCAGACGCGCCGGATTTAGGTTCCGGTGGGAATACCGTGCAGGTTCAAGTCCTGTCACCCGTATGTGTGGAAATGTGTTCGGAAATTTTCCGGGCGCATTTTTTTAGGCTGATTTGTGTGGTCATGCTTAATATGCTTTAATATCTGACGATGGATTTTATAGCCGGTTTGCATGAAAAAAGCATACGGATGATAGGACGGGCGAGGCAGTCGAGGCACGTCTGCCGTATGTAAACAGCATTAGCAGGGAATGTACAGATTATTACCTTGGAAGATAACGCTCCGGCAAAGGGAGGATATTCAAAGGATTAAACAGATGTTTTTACAAAATTCTTACATTTCCATGACAATTATCATATGCGGATACTTTATTATTATAAATATAAATGTTATAATATTGCTGTTAAAAATATTATGGGGACAGGAGCAAAATGATAAAATTACTTATTGTAGAAGATGATGAAAATATCAGGAAAATGCTTGAAGTCACCACTTCCATCGCGGGATATGAATTTGATACCTGTGAGGACGGGATGACGGCGGCAGACAAAATTAAAGAAAATGATTATGATCTGGTTTTGCTTGATGTGATGCTCCCGGGATGCAGCGGCTTTGATGTCGTCGATAAGATCGATACGGAAAGGACTCCCGTTATTTTCCTTACGGCGCTTCAGAATGTAACGGATAAGGTCAAAGGACTTAAGCTCGGGGCTGAGGATTATATTGTAAAGCCCTTTGAACCTGTGGAGCTTCTTGCGAGAATAGAGGTCGTACTGCGAAGAAGAAATAAGCATAAAACCGTTTACAAACACGGTAATATAACTGTTGATGTTGCAAAGCACACCGTAAAAAAGGATGACAGGGATATTACGCTGACACCCAAAGAATTTGAGCTTTTCGTATATTTTGTGAAAAATACGGATATAGCCCTGACAAGAGAAAGACTTCTTTCCGCTGTGTGGGGATATGATTTTTCGGGAGAAACAAGGACAGTTGACGCCCATGTGCAACAACTGAGAAAAAAGCTTGAAATTCAGGATTCACTTATAACAGTTCCAAAGCTCGGATACAGACTTGAAAATGTAGATTAAGGAGAAATGACTTGAAGCTGTGGTTTAAAATATTTATTTCCTCATTATTTCTTGTCATAGCAATGATCAATATTACCTCTGCCGTTATACTGACAAATAACCGCTCCCTGATGATAACAAGAGAAAGAAGCCGTGCTGTATCATCCCATGAATTTATCTGCGCCACACTCAAAAATAATGTGGCATATGAGCGCCTGAAATCTGATTTGTTTGTTATGCAGAAGGATGAAATTGACGGAATAATTAAGGATACAATAGTCAGGCAGGCTGAGGATGATAATATTACGGTTGTATATGACGAAAACGGGGAGCTTACACGTATCGGAAACGACAAGGTAAATCCCGCCGAATTAGTGGGGGCAATCGAGAATAAGGATGATATTTTTTCCTACATAACAGACTGCGGCGAAAAATCCTATATATGCGTGGCTTCAAAAATGGTTCTGGAGGAACGTGAATATACCGTGGTCTCTTCAAACGATATAACGGAAATATATACGGAAAGTGCAAGACAGTTAAGGTTTGTTCAGATAATTTCCGTTGCGTTTGCTTTCGTAATAGCTATAATTCTTCTTATTATAATCAAACTGTTTTTACGTCCGCTCGGAGAAATTAATGACTCAATAAATGAAATATCGGACGGTAATTATTCCAAACGGCTGAAAATTAAAGGAAGCGAGGAGCTTAAAAGACTGTCTGTAAACATTAATAAAATGGCGGGTTCTGTTGAAGAAAATTATAACAGGATAGAGGCTGTTGCAGAGGAAAGAAAATGTTTTATCGACAGTCTTGCCCATGAAATAAAAACTCCCCTTACTTCAATACTGGGTTTTGCCGATATACTCAGAATCAAGAAAAAAATTTCTCAAGAGGAGCTTGCCGAATATTCGGGTATAATAGTAGACGAAGCAAAACGTATCCGTTCACTTTCAGGAAAGCTTATGGAGCTTATTTCCGCAGGTAATAATTCTCTTGACCTTAAACCCGTAAATACCGAAAATATTCTCGGCGACCTGAAAATAGTTTTTATTCCGATAGTGCAGGCTAAAGGAATAGAGCTTATTGTAGATTGTGAGCCTTTGATGATATATGCTGATGAGGATATATTCAAATCCCTTATATATAATCTTATTGATAATGCTGTGAAAGCTTCCCATGAGGGCGGAAAAATCTATTTGTTATGCAGACGTGACGGCGATTATGCCGTTATTTCCGTCAAGGACAGCGGAATAGGAATATCTGATAAGGATAAGGAGCATATATTTGAGGCATTCTATACGGCTGATAAATCGCGCTCGAGAAAGCAGGGCGGGGCGGGGCTTGGTCTTGCGTTATGCTCGGAAATAGCAAAAAAGCATAATGCGGAAATCAGGCTTGAAAGCGCGCTCGGCAAGGGCACTGAAGTACAGGTCAGGATAAAAGCGTCGGAGGTGAGCAAAAATGAAGCTGAATAGGATGATGTTATTTTCCTTTGCGCTGATAGCGTCGCTTGGGGCGGCGGAAATATTTGGTATAATAATGTGCGGGAATATGATTCCCGATTATAAGGATCAAATATTTGAGGAGAGTAAATCTGACAGCACCCGCCTTATGTTTATTAATGACGAGGACAGCTCGCGTTTTTATCCATGGCTTGAATATGACAGCGAAAAATGCGTAAGCTATGATGTATATATAAAAAACTATTATGGGGGTTTGCCTGAAGCTTCTGTTGAGGATGAAAAAAATACAGAGGAGATACCCGAAGAAATTATATATATACTCTGTCATGAAGCGGACAAAAACGGGACTGTGTTTGACGTAAACAGTATAAGTGATACGGATTTGAAAAGGGCTTATGAATATCTGTACTCAACAAGAAAAAATGAGCTTAACAGTATCATAAGCTGTGTAAACTATACTTTTGACAATAATATCTCCGCTCCTGATGATACGGATTTTATAAGCTCTGCATTAATAAACGGGGACGACGGAACATTATATCTCAACGGTTTTGAATATATCGGTATAGATAAAAACAAGCATATAATGGATCTTGTTATGGACGTAACGGATTACAGGCTGAAATTTTACAGATTGCGGGAGGAAACGGATAAGGAGTTTTCTTCCTCTGAGATAACAAAGAAAAGCGCGGAAATTATAAATGATTTGGATTATGCTCTTACATATATAGAAAAATTTTATATGTTGTCATGCACAGAAAAAATCGATGAACAGTATGATGCTGATGTGAATGCGGAAAATAACGACGAAGCAGTTCAAATATATTTAGATGATGCAGACAATGATAATTTATTGTTGAATTTTCTCAGTCATATTGAAAAAAGCGGTACTCATTTTGATATAATGCTGTCCAACGCTGATAAAGAAAAATATATTAATATCAGTTTCAGCATTGACTTTTTTGATAACAAATATCAGGAGGATGTGTATATGGCAGCGTCGTTTTATGCTGATATACCGTATTACTCGGGAGAGTACAGTATTTTTTCGATCGGCGATGAAATTATGATAGTTTTAAGCGCGGACTCGAGGGAAAGCAGTACAATACTTTATTACAGCCTGAGTGCTGAAAGAATTACAGGTATAAGTATAGGAAAGATATAATAAAAATTCGTCACAATTCGCATTTTACATTTCTTTTGCAAAAAGCGGAATACTGTATAACAACACCTGTGTTATATTTGATTTATCGAATATAACACAGGAAATTTTTTATACATGATTCTGACGGAGGCAAATGATGAAAAGTGATACAAAGGTTTTATCGGATTACGAGAAATTTGTAATATCAGCCAAAAACGTAAGCTTTATGCAGTCGGAGTGTTGGCAAAAGCTTAAAAAGAGCTGGAGCAGCGAAAGAATAGTGATTCGCGACGAGTTTGGAAATATCGAGGGGGCAATGCAGATACTTATCAAAAAAATTCCGTTGCTTAATACCTGCTTTATGTATGCGCCGAGAGGTCCGGTATGCGATATGCATGACGTCAATACCCTAAGATCGCTGATAGACAGGGCAAAGCTTCTTGCAGAAAAATACAATGCTTTCATGCTGAAAATAGACCCCATGATTTTGTACGATGATTATGAGGCTATAAACATTCTGAAAGGTATGGGGTTCAGATATAACCCGGATGTGCCGGAGGATGACTGTGTGCAGAGCCTTATTAACTATGTGCTTGATATAGACGGAAGAAGCAAGGAGGAAGTGTTTAATTCATTTCATTCTAAATGGAGATATAATATACGTCTTGCAGGCCGTAAGGGAGTGGAATGTGATTATCATAACAGCAATCTTGACGCATTTTATGAGCTCATGCTTGAAACCGGAAAGAGAGATGGCTTTTCCATACGTTCAAAGGAATATTTCGGAGATATGCTCAGTGCTTTCGGGGAGAATGCAAGGCTTTATATGTGCTATACACCTGAGGGAGAGGAAATATCCGGTGCGCTTGCAGTACGTTTTGGCGACAGGGTGAGCTATGTATATGGCTGTTCCACAAGCAAGCATAGGGAGTTTATGCCAAACTACCTTATGCAGTGGAATATGATAAGCTGGGCGATAGAATCCGGGTGCAGAATATATGATTTTATGGGTATACCTCATTGTTATGAAGAAAATCACCCCAATTACGGTGTATATCGCTTCAAAAAAGGTTTTAACGGGAGGGTCGCGAAATATGCAGGGGAGTTTGACTATATCTTTTCAAGGATGAAGCATTTTGAAATTTCATTTATGCTTAATATTCTCGGCTATAAAAAAATGTGAAATTTTGAAAGAAGTTTGATCACAATGAAATTAGGTAAGGCAGCTTTGGGAACGGTTATTTTTTCGATTGTCACAGGAGGTATAATTTCAGATATCTGTGTCTATGGTGCAGATATGCAGAAGAGTGAGGTTCCAGCGGCAAAAAGAGAAGTTGAGTCAAATAATTTGCAAAGCTTGGAGGAAATTTCCGTAAGTCCGAAAGACGGAGGAACAGAATATGACGAGATACCGGAAGATAACGAAATTACAGGAAGTGATGCAGACCCCGGACAGGAAGAATAATATGATATTGAATTTTATGATTAATATCCGTATGAGTTGACCGGATCTTTGGGTGATAACGGTATAATGTACCCGGTGACGGATGAAGCTTCTGGGAATATCGATGAGTATGAAGTTGGAGCACATTAAAATATTTACATAAATCAAATTGTACGGTGAAGAACAGAGGGCTGAGTTGTGCTCTCTGTTTTTCTGTTTTGTCTGTATAAAATGCAGAAATTGTATACCTGATTTTTTCTGTTTTAGATAAAAATGAAATATATCTATAAAAAATCTAAAAAAAATAAAGAAAATATAGTGACTTTCAACTATTTTTATGTTATAATTACGGTGAATCAATATTTTGTTATTTTAGGATGAAAAATATGAATAAATAGTATTTATTCAGTAAGGTGGTTTAATGATAGAGCAAGTCATAAATATTGACCGAATGGAGCAGGCGGTCGCACTTTTCGGTACGTTTGACGAGAATATAAGGCTTATACAGAATGAATATATGGTATCTGTTGTTTGCCGCGGTTCGGAGCTTAAAATAAGCGGAGAACCTGAAAATGTTTCAAAGGCTGTAAAGGTGACAGAAAGTCTGCTGAGTCTTGTAAGCCGCGGGGAAGCTCTGAGCGACCAGAATGTGAGATATTGTATGTCCCTTGTAAACGAGGGCAACGAGGATAAGATAGAGCATCTTGCCGGGGATTGTATATGCATAACATCAAGAGGAAAACCCGTCAAGCCCAAAACCCTCGGACAGAAGAAATATTGCACAGCTATAAAGAAAAATACCGTTACGCTCGGTATCGGTCCGGCAGGAACCGGAAAAACCTATCTTGCCGTGGCTGTTGCGGTGACTGCGTTCAGGGCAAGAGAGGTAAACAGGATTATTCTGACAAGACCGGCGGTTGAAGCGGGAGAAAAGCTCGGATTTCTTCCGGGGGATCTGCAAAGTAAGGTTGATCCGTATCTGCGCCCACTGTATGACGCACTTTTCGATATGCTCGGCGCGGAAACCTATCAGAAATATGTTGAAAGAGGGAATATTGAGGTTGCACCCCTTGCATATATGAGAGGAAGAACGCTTGACGACAGCTTTATTATACTTGACGAAGCGCAGAATACGACGCCTGAGCAGATGAAAATGTTTTTGACCCGCCTGGGCTTTAATTCAAAAATGGTAATTACAGGGGATATCACTCAGATTGACCTTCCGGGGGGAGTTCGCTCGGGACTTAAGGATGCAATCAGGATACTGAGAAATATCGAAGGTATAGAAAGTGTAACCTTCAGTGCTTCTGATGTTGTACGAAACAGACTTGTTCAGGATATTATAAAAGCCTACGAAAAGAACGCTGCTTCAGGTAATTCACGCTCGTAAAAGTTTTATATCTGCCAAATTCAGAGAGCTTGTACGTGTCGGTGCTGTATAAAATAAGAAAGGAATGATTGAAAGTGGATAAGATTAAAGTAATAATTAAAAATAAGCAAAAAGAAATAAAAATTCCTACAGGGCTGCGTATGCTTATAAGACGCTGCTGCAATGCAGTGCTTAAGGTCGAGGAATTTATCGGTTCCGTGGAGGTAAGCGTAACGCTTGTGGATGATGAGCAGATAAAAGAGCTCAATTCAATATACAGGAATAAGGACAGTGCAACGGATGTTTTATCTTTCCCTATGGGTGAAAACGGTAAATATGATACCGACCCCGATACGGGTGCAAAAATACTCGGCGATATAGTCATTTCAATAGAAAGGGCAGTGGAGCAGGCGGAACGCTTCGGACACAGCCTGCAGCGTGAGGTTGGATATCTTACAGCCCATTCGATGCTGCACCTTCTTGGTTATGATCATGAGGATAACGGCTTGCAGAAGCTGCGTATGAGAGAAAAGGAAGAAAAGGTTATGACTCTCCTCGGTCTGCCCGGGTCTTCCAGCTATGTTATTGAGGAAGGAAACGAATAGTGAGGGCTTTTATTAAAGGCTTCGTATATGCCCTTTCAGGTCTGATATACTGTATAAAAAACGAGCGAAACATGAGAATCCATACGGTTGCTGCACTGTATGTTCTGGTTTTTGCGCGTTTTTTCGCTTTTACAGCAAGTGATTATGCGGTTTTATTGCTGACGATAGGAGGAGTTATCTCGGCAGAGGCTGTTAATACAGCAGTTGAAAAGCTTGCGGACAGAGTATCCGAAAAGCAGGACCCTATGATTAAGCTCGCGAAGGATGCGGCGGCGGGTGCGGTACTTGTTCTTGCCGTATTTTCCGTTTTGATAGCATTATTTCTTTTCGGGAATATTGAAGGTTTTATCTCAATGTATAATTTCTATATAACTCATCCTCTCAATCTCGCGGGCTTGATTTTGGTCACCTTAATATCAATCCTGTTTATAATAACAAGTCCGAAGAAGACTAATAAGATATCCGATAAAGAAAAGAAATTATAATATGCAAAATATTACGGAGGAAAAGGAATGGAGCAAAAAACTGCTTTTATAGCGATAGTAGGAAGACCGAATGTGGGAAAGTCATCCCTTTTGAATTACATGCTCGGACAAAAGGTCGCAATAGTATCCTCAAAACCGCAGACAACCCGTACAAGGATCACCGGGGTTCTGACAGAGGAGGATACGCAGCTCGTATTCATAGATACTCCGGGGCTTCATAAGCCGCGGAATAATCTTGACAATTATATGCTGCGTTCGGTTAATGAATCTGTTGCCGGGGTGGATGTGTGTATGCTTGTTGCTCAGGCTGATTCGGAGATAACAGAGGGAGAAAGAATACTTGCGGAAAAAATCAGAGCAATGGGGATTCCGGCTGTGCTGGCGATAAATAAAATTGATATGCTGCGTGACAAATCGGAGCTTGCCCCGCTTATTGAAAAGCTTTCCCGGCTTTATGATTTCAGTGCAGTTGTTCCCTGTTCCGCTCAGACGGGTGACGGGGTTGGTGCGTTGAAAAATGAGTTGCGCAGGCTGGCTGAACCGGGAGAGTTTATGTTCGGCGAGGATACGTTGACTGACCAGCCGGAAAGAGTTTTGGCGGCTGAAATTATAAGGGAAAAGCTGCTGCGGCTTCTTGATAAGGAAATCCCGCACGGTACGGCGGTATTTGTTGAGCGTATGAAGGAAAGGGAGGACAAGCCTATAATCGACATGGAGGCGACTGTCTTTTGCGAAAGGAGCAGCCATAAGGGAATTATAATTGGAAAAGGCGGGGCAATGCTCAAAAAAATCGGCAGCTATGCACGTCAGGATATGGAGAAATTTTTTGGCTGTAAGGTCAATTTGAAAATTTGGGTGAAGGTAAAGGAGGATTGGAGAAACAGGGAAAATATTCTGAGAAGCCTTGGCTACGACCAAAATGATTTTGAATAATGTCACTAAAAACTGTCAATAATTTTCTGTATTACAGGATATAATAACAACATAAATATTTAGTAATACAGCAAAGGGGGCAGTTGCATGGACGAGGGCAAGGCATGGGATAATTTTATTGCTTCGGGAAGCATCAGGGATTATCTTATATACAGAGAAGCTAAAGCCTGCGCGCCGCAGGGATTTTTTGATAAAACCACGGAGGCGGAAAATGAGGTTCAAAGTAGACGGTCTGATACTGAAGGAACAGACAATCAATGAAAACGATAAGCTTATAACAGTTCTTACACGCACAAACGGTATCATCAGGTGCTTCGTCAAAAATGCGAAGCTTCTTAAAGGGCGGCTGTGTACTGCTACACAGTCGCTGAGCTATTCAGACCTTATGATTTATCATACAAAGGAGCGTTACATAATAGACGAAGCCGAGCCGATTGAGCTGTTTTATAATCTGCGGCTCGATCTTGAAAAATTTGCCCTTGCGGAGTATTTCTGTGAAATATTTTTGCATATGATTCCCGAGGGGACGGATTCAAAGGAATTTCTTAGCCTTATCCTGAATTCACTTTATGTTCTCTCAAGGGGTACGAAGCCCGACCTTATGGTTAAAGCGGTATTTGAAATGCGATTTTTGGCGCTTGCAGGTTATATGCCTAATCTTGTATGCTGTGATAAATGCAGTTGCTATGAGGCGGATATGATGTATTTTCTCCATAGCGAAGGAAAGCTTTTGTGCGGGAAATGCTATAGCGGAGAGCAGGAGTCAACCGCTCTGTCGAGAGGTGCGCTTACTGCTTTGAGAACATCGGTATTTGCCGATTCAAAAAAAATTTTTTCGTTTTCCGTATCGGAAAATTCTCTCATGCAGTTTGCCGATTGCTCGGAAAAATATATGCTTTTACACACTGAGCGTAATATGAACGCTCTTGAATTTTATAAAATGGTAAGGATACAAAAATAATTATGAATAAATATCTTAAATCAATAGAATTTGATAAAATACTTGAAATGCTTGCTGAGCAGACCTCCTCGGAGGACGCACGTGAGCTTGTACTTTCGCTTGAGCCGTCAAGCGGACTTTATGAGGCGGAAATGCTTTTGAGGGAAACCTCGGATGCTCATTCTCTTATCGGCAGATTCGGTTCGCCGGGCTTCGGAAGCCTGCACAATATGAAAGGAGCTGCACGAAGGGCGGAGGCAGGTGCTGTTCTGACAACCATTGAGCTTCTGAGAATAGCGGCATTGCTGAGGGTTGTACGTTCCGCCGTGGAATGGAGAAGTAAATCCGCCTCGGTTGAAACAATTCTTGATATGCGTTTTAACGCTCTTATTCCGAATAAGTTTCTTGAAACAAAAATTACCTCCTGCATACTTTCAGAGGATGAAATTGCGGATAATGCGTCGCCTGCGCTTGCGGATATAAGAAAGAAAATTACGACGGCTTCGACAAAGATAAGGGAAAGGCTCGATAAAATAATTCATTCAGCATCAATGCAGAAGTATCTTCAGGACAGCATTGTCACAATGAGGGACGGAAGATTTGTTATACCTGTGAAATCGGAATTCCGCTCAAATATTCCGGGATTGGTTCATGATACCTCGGCAAGCGGCTCTACTGTATTTATCGAGCCTATGAGCGTTGTAGAGGCAAACAATGATATACGTGTGCTGAAATCCGGAGAAAAGGCTGAAATTGAGAGGATACTTGCCGAAATTTCAGCCGAAGTGGGGGCATATTCAGACAATATATGCCGCAGCTACGAAATACTTACAGAGCTTGACGTTATTTTTTCAAAAGCAAATCTTGCATATTCAATGAAAGCCTCCGTTCCCCGTCTTAACGATAAGGGCAGAATATCTCTCAGGAAGGCGCGTCATCCCCTTATACCTCAGGATAAGATTGTTCCGACCGATATCGAATTGGGAATAAACTTTGACACGCTCGTTATAACGGGTCCCAACACGGGAGGAAAAACGGTCACTCTAAAAACTGTGGGACTTCTTTCTGTAATGGCTATGTGCGGGATGATGATCCCTGCAAACGATAACAGCGAGGTTTCGGTATTCGACAAGGTTCTTTCCGATATAGGGGATGAACAAAGTATAGAGCAGTCATTATCCACCTTTTCCGCTCATATTACTAATATCGTAAGGATACTTTCCCTTGCTGACGATAAAAGTCTTGTCCTTATAGATGAATTGGGTGCGGGGACGGATCCCGTTGAAGGTGCTGCACTTGCGGAGGCGATTATCGAACAGCTCAGGGCACAGAGGGCTAAAATTATTTCAACTACCCATTACGCTGAAATCAAAAGCTTTGCGCTTGAAACGGACGGCGTTGAAAATGCCTGCTGTGAATTTGATGTTGCAACGCTTAGCCCGACATATCGCCTGCTGATAGGTATGCCGGGAAAATCCAATGCGTTTTCCATTTCTGAAAGACTCGGAATGAGCGCGGATATAGTGCAAAGAGCAAGGCAGCTTGTCTCGTCTGAGAATTCACAGTTTGAAAGCGTTGTATCAAAGCTTGAAAAAAGCCGCAGTGAGCTTGAAGAAAAGCTGAATGAAGCAGAGAAACTGAGGACAGAGGCAAGACTCGAGCTTGAAAGGGTAAAAAAGGCGGAGGAAAGAGCCCGTAAGGATTGTGAGAACGAAATGGAGCTTGCACGGGCTCAGGCGGAAAATATAATAGCAAAAGCAAGGGCTCAGGTTTACGGCGTTCTTGATGAGATTGAGGAAATACGCAAAAAGAAGGAAATCACGGCAGAGGAAAAAGCAAAGCTCAGGGCGGATATACGCAATATGGAAAATACCGCAGATCCTGTTGAGGAGCGTGCAAATGAAGGATATGTACTTCCCCGCCCTCTGCAAAAGGGCGATAGAGTTCTTATTTATGATATTGATAAGGAAGGTACTGTTCTTGAAATAGGAAAGGACAGCGTGCTTGTTCAATCGGGAATTATAAAGACGCGCGTCCGCATGGATAATATAAGGCTTCTGAAACAGGAAAAGGTAAAAATTCCGAAAAGAAGCGCTTCACGTACCGTAAGGCGCGATACAAGAAGCGCTGCGGCAACCGAAATTGACGTCAGGGGAGAGACGGCGCTTGACGCTGTTGCCGATGTGGATATGGCTATTGATACTGCCGTTATGCAGGGATTGCACCAAATAACGATAATTCACGGAAAGGGTACGGGAGTACTGAGGCGTGAAATACAAAAGCATCTTAAAACTCATCCCTCTGTCCGCAGCTTCCGGCTTGGAGTTTTCGGAGAAGGAGAAGCGGGTGTGACTATTGCGGAATTGAAATGATTTTTTTGCGGGGCTTGTGCGGCGGTCGGCTGCACAAGCTTCAGAGCGTTACTGAGATAATCTGTTATCAAGGTGGAATTATATGGCAAAAAAGAAAATCAGAAAAGCCCCAATTATCATTGCTATAGTTATACTTATTTCTGCTGCGCTGTGTATATTTATATGCCGATGTATCTCTCTTGCCTTTACCGATAATATTGAGGACAAATATACAATAACCGACGGAGGGGATAATACCTTTCTGAAAACCATACTTGTAGGTGCGGCATTCGGTAAGGAATTCGAGGTAAGCGAATCGGAATTCAATACCTATATAAATGAAAAATATTGCACCGAACCCGAAGAGGGCAAGTCCGGACCGGATCATATTCGATTTTATTTTCATGACAATGCTCCCGCGGAAATGTACGCCCGTATTTTTATAAAAAATTTCCGGCTTGCCGTGCGTACAAAGGTGGATTTTTCAATTGATGGGGAAACAAACGTCATATCCGCAAGACTTTATGACGCATATGTCGGAGAGCTTGCGATACCGGATAATATTCTATCCTATATACTTTCAAGAATATCAGAGGACAGGGAGCATCTGACCGTAAGCGGAACTGTATTGAGCATAACGGCAAAATACACATATGAAATAAGGGATTATGATATTGATTTATATATTATGAATTTCAAGCCCGCGGAGGGTAAAATCATATGTAAAACTAACAGCCTTACGGGTCAGGCTTTGAAGGCGGCGGGCGAATACATTACCTCTGACGAGGGCAGAGAGGCTTTGTCAGGTATATATAATAAAATAAAGGATAAGGTTACTTCATGGTTCGGATAAATACCCGGCGGAGAATTGTCTTCTAAATAACAACAAAATGTCCTATAGTATACTATATTTATACTTAATTATATAAATTTTGATAAAAAAACCTTGACAAATGGATTTTTTTAGTGTATTATATAGATGTTGGCGGGAGGTAAAAGAAAAACCCGCAATATGTAATTGATTATAAGAGGATGGTTGGTTGTAATTACTTTCGATTATTTCTTTTCTTTCCTTTTTCCTTTTTTCTTTTTATTCCTTTAAGATAAAAGACACAGGGTTTTCTCTGTGTCTTTTGTCTTTTCCGGAATGATGCCGGATCATAAAAATTACTGACAGATTATGACCGTTTTTTTATAAAATCCTCTTTTGTAAAAGGTGAGTATGTGCTATACTATATACAGTTGTAAGAATTATGCGGAATAAACGGTGATTATTATGAATGTTGCAATTTTTACCGAGGTTTTGGCGCCTTATGTATGCGGAATCTCAAGCTATGTTGCAGTTCTGAGGAAGGGACTTGAAGCTTTGGGACACAGGGTGATTATTGTCACCTCATCACTTCATACGGAGCAGTCGGTTTTTAAGGACGGGGTCGTGCGCTGTCCGGCAAAAAAATCTTTGAACAAGTACGGTTACGAATGCAGAAATATAAACGATAAATATGTAATAAAATTTCTGACTAAATTCAATCCTGATGTCATACATATTCAAACAGATACAAAAATCGGATATATGGCTTTGAGCATTGCCGATAAGCTCAGATGTCCTGTCGTTTTTTCTGTGCATGATTACTACCTTGACCGTTTCGCTTCGGACAGCTCTGTGCTTACGTGGCGGCTTAAGACATTTTTTGAAAAAAAGCACTTTTGCGATATGATAGATAACTCGAATATTATAGCCTCGTCAAATAAGCGGGCAGCGTCATTTGTTCGTGCTGCGGGAAGAAACCGTAAGGTTCGTCTTATTCCCTCCGCAACCGACAGGAGCGTGTTTAATTACAACAATTCCAATGATGACGCCGTCAGAAAAATGCGCAAAAAGCTAAGACTTCCGCAAAATGCCGTTGTTGCGGTATTTGCAGGAGACCTCAGCGTGGATAAAAATATTGAATTTGTTTTGAGTGCGTTTGCAAGACATATCAAAAAAACGGATAATATACATCTGCTTATTGTGGGTGACGGGACTGAGCTTGAACATCTCAGGGATATGAGCAAAAGATTCAAAATCAGCGACAGAGTTCATTTTACGGGAATGGTTGCGCACAGCCTTATGCCCGCAATTTATTCGGCCTGCGATATATATGTTTGTTCGTCCGACGACGCCCTTATGTCCATGTCATTTGTTGAGGCTATGGCATGCGGTCTGCCTGTTCTGGTAAAGGAGGACAAGGAAAAATTTGCATACAATATGATAAAGGACGGAGTAAACGGTTTTGTATGCCGGAATGAAGCGGGTTTTGCAAAATACCTCAAAAAGCTGTCCGCCTTCAGGCCGCAGGAAAAACGGCAGATGAGGAGTATAGTCAGACGGAGTGGCAGGGACGCGGACGCGGAATATATGGCAAGGTGTACCGTCAAGGTATATGAGCAGGCAATGAAAGCGTTTAATATAAATGTAGATATTATAAAATAACAACTTTCGGAAGAGGCTCTTTTATTGACTTAAAACTTTTTATGAATTTGTCAATAAAAGCAATCGGCGCTTTTAATAAAATATTTTAAAAAGCTCTTTAAAAATTTGGTTAAATGGGTTATAATTATTATCACCGTAAACTATACAAAGGCAGGTGCATTGATTTGGAAACTAAATTTTCAGTCAGCCTATCGAAAATAATAAAAGAACTGTCGCTTGATGTGGCATATATGCC
>CANRDH010000001.1 GCA_947629295.1 uncultured Clostridia bacterium | reverse complement strand
TTGGAGCCGTGTTCTGCTCTTGATTCCTCAACCTGCTTATCGCTTAAGCCGTCATATTTCTTTATCTGCTTTGCCTGCTCTTTTTTTTCAAGATTCATTCGTTTATTCTCCCCTCTTATTTTCTTCCCGGTACCCATTTCAGGCCCCAATTAAATGCTCCGTCCATAGCACTATGACCGCTGAAAAACTGTATAAGCTTCTGAACACTGAATGTACTGTCGGAAACATTTTCAAACAGTGCAAGTGCACACATTCTCTTGCTTGAATTATACTCATCCAGCCTTACTATTATATCCTCCGCTCCGGGATATTTTATCGTAACAACAGCGTCGGCTTCCTGCCAATTTGCAACGCCTTCATAGATAAATGTATATACAAGCACTCTCTTTATCTGCGATATCCTGTTTCCGTCGATTCTAAGATTTTCGCCCGAAAGATTTTCACCTGTTCTGTCATCGCCGTCAAGGGAGACATACGGCTCCCTGCTCAATGAGCCGAAGGCTTTGCCAAGCGCCTGAACAGTGCCCTTCTTTCCGCTTTTCAGCTCATAAAGACATCCGAGGTCAAGGTCTATATTTGAATCATTGCTGAACAGACTTGCAAAAAAGCCTTTCTTTCGTATGCGTGCATTCCAGTTAAGGTTTATCAGAATTTCACCAAGACCCGAATCGCCGCTTTTACGCAAATTCACCTTTTGCCCCTTTGTAAGATTAATTGCCATACCTTTACTCCTTCCGCGCGGCAGGCTACCGCCAATTCAAAATCGGAAATCCATCCCTCTTTGATTTATAAACATCATGCAACTTCTATTCCGAAATTTCCGCAAAGTGCGGCAAGTCCACCCTGGAAGCCGCTTCCTATGGCATTGAATTTCCACTGGCCGTTATTTCTGTATATTTCACCGACTACAATAGCGGTTTCGATTGAAAAATCTTCGGCAAGGTCATATCTTAGAATCTCATTGCCGGTAGTAAGATCAACAATTCTTATAAAAGAATTGCTTACCTGTCCGAAATTCTGCCTGCGTTTGTCGGAATCATATATTGTGACGGTGAAGGCAATTCTGTTTATATTATCGGGTATGAGCGAAAGGTCAACTTCAATTTGTTCGTCATCGCCTTCGCCTTCACCTGTAAGGTTATCGCCCATATGCTTTACAGCACCCGACGGATGCTCAAGGTTACCGTAAAAAACGAAATCCTTTTCGGTTATGCACCTTCCGTTTGCACCCAAAAGGAATGCGGAAGCATCCAAATCGAATGCGTAGCCCGTATCATACTGATTCACATCCCATCCGAGTCCCACCATAATATTTTTAAGAGAGGGATTGCCCTTTGTAAGGTCTACCTTTTGTCCTTTTGATAAACTGATTGCCATAGCTGTTTCCTCCTGATAGTTTTTTTATTCTTCCGGCGCCCGTCCTGCGGCACCGATATAACATTGCCATAGTCGAAGCATAAATATATTCCCACTAAACCGATTCAGATGTCGGCACACTGTAAGTTTTTTCAAATTCGTCCTTGATAGCCTGAAGCTTTGCCTGATCATCAATACGCTGTCTTTGTGCCTCTTCCTGTATTCTCTTTGTTTCGGCAATACCGTCCATAATGGTTCTCCAGGTCGTTTCAAGTGTTTCCGTCTTAATGGAGCTTCCCGAAGCAAGCTGTGCCGTAAGCTTAGACTGCTCGACGCTGTTTTTCGCGTTTTTGACAAGCATCTCATTTGTTTTTTCGTCAAGCGCCTGCATAGCCTCAGCCTGAACACGCTGTCTTTTCAGCATTATAGCCTGTGCCAAAGCCTGCTTGAAAATCGGCAGTGTAACGATAAATGCCGAATTTATTTTTCTTACAAGGTTAAGGTTGCTGTATTCTATAGTTTTTATCATGGGGACAGACTGCATAGCGACATTTTCGGCAGTTCTGAGATCCTGAGTTCTCTGTTCAAGCATCATAAGCGCCTGCTGACATGCCTGAAGCTCAAACTGTATGGAATTATCCCCTGTTTCCTCCAGATCCTTCCGGCGCTTCTCTATATATGCCTGAATTTCCCTGCATCCCTGTTCTCCGGCAAGAATATACTTTACAAGCTCATGGTAATAATTTACATTTGCCTCAAACATCTGCTCCAGGTTCCTGTTAGAATGTTTTATTTCATCCTCATACTTGCGCAGTTCAACATATATCTTATCGACATCGTCACCCATGGTATGATATTTTGCAAGTATTTTATCAAGCTGCTTTTTTGCATTATTGAACAGCTTTCCGAAAAAGCCCTTTTCCTCGCTTACCTCCTCTATATCAAACTGCGACATTATCTTTGTAAGCTGATTAAGCATTGCGCTTGATTTTTCAAGCTGTGCGAGATTCATGCTGTTCAGCACGATATCGGAAGCCTTTGAAATCTCCTCGGCAACCTCTCCGCCGAAAGTTACTATCGTCTGCATATCGCTGACTTCTATCTTACTCACAAGCTCATCAACCTCCCTTGAGGCCGTAAGCTCGCTGTTAAGCTTTTGTCTTTCGGCGGCCATATCAAAGGTTTCAACAATGGGCTCCTCGGGAGTTCCTGTTTTTGCAAGCTCGTTGTTTTCGCTTCTTTCCTGTTCCTTCGCCTGAGTATTCACCTTAGAAAAATCCAATCCCATAAATCATCTTCCTCTCTTAAATATTTTTTCATACCACGGTATTTTAACGTCATCCTTATCCCTGATCATACTGAAATCGGGAGCCTTTAAATCATACATATACTCTCCGACCTGATGCTCATCAAACATAGCTTTCCCATCGTTATAGTATCGCTCTATTGTCTGATAGCCCGTCGGTACAAATACGGCAATATCAAAACCGACAAGACTCAGGAAGGTAAGAAATACAGTATCTTCAAGCGTCATACCCTCCTCGTCAAGGGAAAGGCATATTACTTTCGGATTTGATTTAGTAAAATCAAATTTCTGTATAAGCCTTATTACACTTTTATCCAGATTCAACACGGTTGCTGCTATCATATATTCTGTGCCGCTTTCAAACGTACCCCTTATAATTCTTTTGTTTATCATAAGCTGAATTTTATCAAGAATATGCTCCTGAACTTCCTCACGGAGAAAACCGTATTTATAAAGTTTATGCTTCTTTATGACATTTCTTTGCAGTCTTCCGTTTTTCAGAAATTCTGCGGCAACGGATTTCAAGGGATTATGTGCTCCCGCCTTGATTATCGGGAAGCGGTTATATATCAGCGTATCCTGTGTAAAAAGCTGTTTTATATCCGCCCAATAGGCTCCCAGATTCTTGTCCTTCACTCCGCATATCTTGGAAAATATAACAGGCACCGTCACGGTATCGTCAATAACCTTGAAATTAGGTCTGTATTTCATCTCCTGCTTCCATAGAATATATATTTCCTCATACATCGTTTTCATAATTACCGAGTCCGCCCGCCCGTACTGCCGGTCACGGTAGATACCCGAATCCTCATACAATATGCTGTCAAGCTCTCTTTCGGCATGATAAGCCGCCGTCCCGAGCCTGAGCTCTGAAGGGTCCTGCGGATATTTTTTTACAACTAAGCTTTCCTTGTAATTTATCTCATACAGAAGCTTATCCTCAAGTATACATTTTTTACTTTTGTCAGGCACAAGTATAAGAACATCAACCGGAAGTCTTGAGAGAAGCTTTATAAACATTACTTCATTTTCATTCCGACAGCCCCCAAGATAAACGAAACTTGCAGTATCCGGCATCCTCCATCCTTTGAACAGCACCTCGCCATATCTTCTGAGCCAACAAAGAATATAAACTGCTTTGCTTGTCAGTCGGTTCAAATTCATACCGGCTTTCTCGGAATACTCGGATATAATATCCGCAAAGGCATAAACAATAAGCTTTCGCAGCTCTGCTTTATTCTGATATCTTATATTTGAAGCCATATCGGCAATAAGCCGTTCAACGCTCTTATAATTTCCCTTACGGATTTTAGCTATCTCGTCATAGCTCGGCAGCGGAAGCTCCCCCTCAACTATAACTATTTTTCTTTCTCTGTTTTTTACTTCAAGCTGATATCTGTACAATTCATTAAGATAGCTTATCTTATCCTCTGTGCCGTTTATTCTTATATAGCAATTATAAAAAAGAGAAGGATCATTTCCCCTTTGAGCCGTCGGCGTCAGAAGGTCCTCAAAGCCCTTCCCCTTTATCCATGCATTGGTGCATGCACTTATCCCGGGCATATCCCCCAAAATCATCTGTCTGCTGATTTTTTTCTCATTTTCTTCCCTGATTTTGCCCAGACTGAAATCCTTTGGAAAATCACGCATATCCGGCAATACAAGGGAATAAGAAAATTCGGATTGCGGGTCTGACCTCAGATATTCCTTATCTCCGCCATATTGCAGGATAAGTACATCACATCCGGAGCAGGCAAGTATTCTTAACATAAGAAGCTCATAATTACTTACATTTCCCTCATAGAGAAGCTTAGGAATATTATTCCCCCCAAGCCTGCTTACAATTCTTTCAAATTTATAATAAAACCAACACATAAACTTTATATATGCATTTTTCAGCATACTTTCGTTTTTACCGTTTTCTTTCAGACTGCACAGGGTATCATATATTGCCGAAGATACCTCTCCGTTTTGATTGAAATTCATTCTCGGAAGCCATTTTTTCAAAGCCCGGGATATAAATTCCCTGTCAATGCTGAAATCCGCACCCATCATTTCATTATAATATCCAAGCATATTATTATCGGGGTTGGGTATATGTCCCTCAATGACAATTCCGTTTTTCAAGGCGCTGTCATAATATTTCCTTATGAAATTTTCGATTTGCTCATTGTATCCGTTAATTCTGTAAAAATATATTCCATTTTGGGGACGATTTTGCAGTTCAGTGAAAAAATCATTAAGTCCGCCCGCTTTGATATGAGTAAACACAGATTTTTCACCTTCAATACCTATCATAAATAATTTTTCCGTTTACATTAAGAAAATGCACCGTTATCCAAAATATACCTTAACAGTTACATTTTACTACTTGCAGTAATATTTGTCAATAATGCGGATAAAAACAGATAATTTACTGATATTTTATTTATTATTCTGCATAATTCCTCAAATAACGCAAAAAAACCGACACAACGGGCCTGATCCGTCATGTCGGTTCTGAGAAAAATTTGTCAATTTTTAAGTATGTTATTAACCCTTTACCGCACCTGCAGCAACACCTTTGATAATATACTTCTGGCATATGAGATAGAATACTATTACAGGTATGATACTCATAAGTATGATTGCCATTGTTGCACCGAGGTCAACGGTACCGTAGCTTCCTTTGAGATACTGGATATGAATCGGAATAGTTCTGTATTCGTTTATATCCAATACAAGATACGGAAGGAGATAGTCATTCCATATCCACATAATTTCAAGAATTGCAACAGAAATCATGGTGGGACGAAGCATAGGGAATACAATCATAAAATATGTTCTGATAGGTCCGCATCCGTCAATAGCAGCAGCTTCCTCAATTTCAATCGGTATCGATTTTACAAAGCCAACGAACATAAAGATTGCAAGACCGGCACCGAAACCAAGATATATTATCGGTATGGTCCATGGTGTGTTGAGATTAAGGTTGTCTGCTGTTTTTGAAAGTGTGAACATAACCATCTGGAAGGGTACTACCATTGAGAATACGCAAAGGTAATAAATCACCTTGCAGAACAACGAATTTACACGAGCTACATACCAAGCTGCCATTGATGTGCAAATTACTATAAGAGCAGTTGATATCAAAGTAATAATAAGACTGTTCTTAACACTTTCTATAAACGGGTAGTTACCGAAGGTCATACCCTTTATAAAGTTATCGAATCCTGCCCACATTTCACCGAAAGGCAATTCAAAGGTATTTGTCTTAACAGCAGTGTTGGTTTTAAAGGAGTTTACAACAACTGCCAAAACAGGAAAAACATAAACTATACAAATAACTGCAAGAACAATAGTTAAAGCCTTTCGCTGTTTCTTCTCATTTGAGAGCTTTGAACCCTTAAGCATATCTTCATGGGGATTAACAGCGGCATCGGAACCTTTTTTTAATTTCATATCACTGCTGCACCTCCTTCTTTCTTGTATACGCAAGCTGTGCAAGACCTATTGCAGCAACAAGGATAAAGAATATAACAGCCTTTGCCTGTGCCGTACCACGTGCAGAGTTATTTGAACTATAGAACGTGTTATAAATATTCAAAGCAAGCATTTCTGTCTGTTTGATTGGAACACCGTCCTGCATAACGATAGGCTGACCGGATGTAAGTGCAAGGTTCTGGTCGAAGAGCTTAAAGCCGTTTGTCAGAGACAGGAATGTGCAGATTGTTATTGAAGGCATAAGGTTGGGAATGGTAACCCTCCAAAGTGTCTGCCATTTGTTAGCTCCGTCAATCTTAGCAGCCTCGAGCATATCTTCGGGGATAGCATTGAGTCCGGCAATATAAATAATCATCATATATCCGATTTGCTGCCAGCACATAAGGATTATCAAGCCCCAGAAACCCCATGTACTGTTCTGAACAATAGATGTTCCGAAAGCGGAAAGCACACCGTCAAAAATCATTGACCAAATATAACCGAGAACGATACCGCCTATAAGGTTAGGCATAAAGAACACCGTTCTGAAAAGATTGCTTCCCTTAATTCCCAATGTCAGAGCGTATGCTACCGCAAAAGCAAGAATATTTATGAGCAGCAGGCTTACGATTGCAAACAAGGCTGTATACCAGAACGAACGCATAAAGCTTGCGTCTGTGAACGCCTTTATGTAGTTTCCGAAGCCTACAAATTTAGCGTCCTTTATAAGCTGAAAATTACAAAGGGACAGATATATACCCTGCAAAAAGGGCCATACAAAACCGATTATAAAAGCTGCTGTAACGGGACCCAAAAACAGAATAAACCACTTTCTCAAGGGCCTTGTCAAAGGACTCTTCCTGTTCTTTCCCCAATAAAAACGACTTAACTTCGCCAAAGGAGATTCATGCACTTCTTCATTTTGCAACGGCTCATTCTTTGTTGCGAGTTCATCATTAGTCAAAAAAATCATCTCCTTAATACAGATAAAAAGGGGCGGGCGATTACGCCCGCCGCTTTGCATCAGGCTAAAATTACTTCAGCAAACTTCAGCAGTTGAATTAACCTGCATTAGCTGCATTATACTGTGTTGCCCAACCGTCAACGAACGCTGATTTAACCTGATCCCAGTTAGCGTCCGTCTGGTCAGCACAATATGTGTTAAGAGCAGAAACCAAAGCTTTACGATACTCATCTACGTTCGGCTGGAAGTTTGTAGCCCAATCCATTACATAGTTACCGTTAGATGTAAGAGTTTCCGCATCCTTAAGGAATCCGTTTGTGGACTCGGCAGCGCTCTTATAAGGCATAACGCCGAATGATTCAACGAGTTTCTTGGAAGCTTCTTCGTTTGTTACACACCAATACATGAACTCTATTGTTGCATTACGATCCTCTTCGGAAGCATTTGCATTTACTGCCCAGCAGTTTTCTGTACCGCAGTTAAGACCTGCTTTATCTTCGCCTTCAACTCCGCAGTAGTAAGGAATCATCTTGGCATTCGGAACTGAGCCGGAATAATTGGTATCGCCTGCATATGTCCATGAGCCTTGTACCGTAAATGCTGCCTTGCCCTCTTTGAACTGAGTATCCGGATCATGTCCGCCTGTTGCAAGCTCCTTAGGATCCGTAATGCTGTTATTTATGCAGAGATCAAACAGATTCTTGAAGTTCGGCAAATAATCGCCTGTGATGGTAGCCGGACACTCTGTCCATGTTTTGCCTGCCTTCTGCTCCTCATAATAGTACTCAAGGTTTGCCATATGACCTGTGAAACGCCATGATGAGCTGTCGTCCATATCGCATGCGGTGAATGCGTCGAAGCCAAGCTCGCCTGCACGGTTGTGTATATCCTCAACAACAGTCTTAAGGCTTGCAAAATCCTTAATATCTTCAACCTTATGACCTGCCTGCTCTACGAGATCCGGGTTTACTATAATGCCGTAGCTCTCATAGCAATAACCTATTGATACAAGCTTTCCGTCAGCATCATAGTGGTTATACGCGTCGGTGTTAAGCTCACCGGCAATCTTGGTGTCCTTAAGATCCATAGCGTAGCTGCCCCACTTCTTTACGCCTGCCTCGTTACCGATAACGAACAGCGTCGGAGCATCCGACTTATCCATCTCGGCCGAAAGTGTCTGCTCATAGGTTCCGGATGCAGCTGTTACAACCTTTACCGGAACACCGGTCTCATCCGTATACATTTTAGCAACTTCCTGAAGCACTCCATCTGACTCAGGCTTAAAGTTAAGCCAATAAACAGAGCCGCTTGCTCCGCCTCCGCTGCCTGTGCTGCCTGTGCTGCCTGCTCCGCCGTTTGAGGAACCCCCGTTCCCGCTGTCATCATTACAGCCTGCGAAGAAACATCCTGCCATAGCAGCAGCCATAGCTAATGCTAATACTCTCTTCAATTTCATGGTTTTTCGCTCCTTTTTAGAATAAAAATATTAAGAAGTAATACCGTTGAACTAAGTAACATATTCCGTACTCAACGGTAAAATTCCATATCAATAATAACATCATTTATAAAAATTATCAATAGTTTTTGTAAAATTTTTAAAAATTTTTTTTACATCGATAAAATTATTTGTCGAAAAAGCGCAACAAATTCATCTAACCTTTTGTTATATAATTAATAAATTGATAAAAAATACTATAATATTAGATAATTTTAACATTATTTTAATAATAAATAGCTTGTTTATTATGCAATATATCTATAGTTAAACCGATACATACTCCCTCACGGGTGGGGGAGTATGTCAATTAATCAGATAACCCGTCGAAATTATAATTCTCATATTCAAATGCGTCATTATCCTCGTCATTGGGATCCGCCCTTCCCCTGTGTACATATCCCTCGGTCACCCTTTCAAGTTCAGCTATTGCAAGAAGCAATTCTTCCCGAGCGTCACCGTATTCGTCGTTCCTTTTGTCAAGCCTTTCTATTTTATCTATGTATGCAAGATAAATATTTTCGTCCTCGCCGCCAAACTCTTTTCTTGCTCTGTCTCTCATTTCATCAAGCTTTTTATCCGAAAAATATCTCATGATCTTCATCTCCTTATTATCTTCTGAAACGCAAAGCGGCAGGAGAATTCCTGCCGCCCGACATTATTTTAGTTTACTGTTCAGTGCTTTCAAGCTTTACACGATTCATTCTGCAATAACGCTTAATATAGGAATTATTCTTTGAACAGGTAACCCTGAGAGTTCTGTTGGAGCCGTTGAACGCATTATTTTCAATCGTTGTAATCGAATCCGGAAGTACAAGACTCTTAAGTGAGCTGCAGTTGCTGAATGCACCGTATTCAATAACCTCAAGATTCTTAGGAATATTGACAGTCTTAAGCGACGAGCATCCCGTAAATGCGCCTGCGCCGATAACCTTAACAGCCTCGGGAATATTCACAGTCTTAAGTGCCTCACACCAACTGAATACATTCTTTCTTATGTCGTGAACACTTTCCGGTACAACCACCTTAACAAGACTATGGCATCCGCTGAACAGGTTTTCTGAAAGCTCTTCAACGCCGTCCGGAATTACTACCTCCAAAAGTGATTCACAGTTAAGAAACACCTGCTTACCAAGGCCCTTTAAACCTGACGGGAGCTTTATCTCCTTAAGTGCCTGACAGCCACTGAATGTGCTCTGTCTTATTCTGCTCAATGTTGACGGCAGCTCTATCTTCGGGAGATTTGAGCATCCTGTGAACGCTCCCCTGCCTATTTCAGTAACGCCTTCGGGAATATTGACGTTTATAAGCTTTTTACAATTCTCAAAAGCCCTTTCACCAATGCTGACAATCGTTGAAGGCAATTCTATCGATTCAATCGTGTCATATCCCGAGAAAGCACAATCCTCTATAACCTGATATCCCTCCTGAATCTGTGCATGACCGGCACCCCTGAATCTGGTTGCGTCATTGCTTGTAAATACCTTTATACCGGCAGGAATTTCCGTTTTTGCACTCTCCTCTGCTGCGGGGATCTCCGGTTTGCCGTCCGGAATCGGAGCATTTGACGGGATCTGCGCAGGAGCAGCGTCAGGAATAGGCTCATTGGATGGTATTGCCGTCTGTTCGGCCGGCTGCGGCTGAGGTACAGGCTGTTCGGGGGCCGCCGGCTGCTGAGGCATCTGCTGCGGCTGAACAGGCGCTTGCTGTCCCTGTGCCTGTTGATTCGGCATTTGCTGTCCCGGCATCTGCTGATTCGGCGCCATCCACGGATTATATCCCCATGGCATCTGCTGTTCTCCGGACTGTCCGGGCATCTGCTGATTCGGCGCCATCCACGGATTATATCCCCACGGCATCTGCTGTTCCCCGGGCTGTCCGGGCATTTGCTTACCCTGTGCCATCCACGGATTATATCCCCACGGCATCTGCTGTCCCGGCATCTGCTGACCCTGTGCCATCCACGGATTATATCCCCACGGCATCTGCTGATTCGGATTCATATTCTGTTGAACTGCCGCATCTGAAGTATTATGAGCAGGCTGTTCAGGCTGCTTGGGAGCTTCGGCGGGTTCCTCCTTCTCGGCAGTCTGTTCGGGCTGCTGAGCCTCCTCTGTAAAATCGTATACAGGGGGCTTAATTTCTTCTTCTGTTTGCTGAGCCTCATCCTGTTCGGGCTGTTCAGCTTCCTCTGAAAAATCGTATACCGGAGATTCAATTTTTTCCTCTTCGGCAGGTTCCTGAGTCTGTTCGGTAAAATCATATACAGGTGATTGCGGTTCAGGCTCTTCATCCACAGCTGCGGATTCCGTCTCCTGAGCCTCCTCAGCAGTTTCATTAATTTCAGGCTGCTGAGCTTCCTGCTGTTCAGGCTGTTCGGTTTCCTCTGTAAAATCGAATACCGGAGATTCAATTTTCTCCTCTTCGGCAGGCTGTTCTTCCTTCTCCGCCTTATCGCCCGTATCCTGTTCAGGTATCTCCTGCTGCTCGTTTTGCTCGGGAGCTACGAAATCATTACCGCCGTTTTCGGAAGCCTTATTCCACATTTCATCATCGGAAGCGCTCTGATCCACATAATAATCTCCTGATTGAAGAAGTCTGGGGTCCTTTCCTCCCTCACCCGACTCATCAATGCTTTCGGGTATCTGATACATATGGATATTAGGCGTGATTCCAAACATCGGAACATTCCAATTAAGGGCATAAACATAGGTTTCCACCACATAGCACGCCCATTTTTCAGCTATACACGCTTCCTGCGTAAGCACCTTTATTGATTGCAGTATAGCTATGCACTTATCGATCTCTGCCTGTGCGTGTGCAAGGTAGAGTGCGTTGCACACTCCCGCCTCAAAAGCATCCATAAAAAGCTTTCGCTCCTGCTTCAGATCGGGAATCAGCTCCGCAAGAACTGTTTTAAGCTGTTGTCCATCGAGTATTACATCTACACCATAGCTTTTTACTATGTATCTTAAAGCCTCCTTGGCATTCTGGAAAACAATCTTGTTTTCTTCCTCCTGCTCAAGCTTAGCTCCGCAGAACGGACAGCTTGTCATGCCGGCATTGCGCGCATTTGTTTTCCACTCGCTGCCGCATTGTTTACATTGCATCCAATCTCACCGCCTTATGTGGAATTTCAAAAATCGAGAAACAACATTTCATATCTTCAAAATCCCTTCCTGTAAATAAAAATAAACTCTACATATATAAATATACAAAATATTTAATGAAATTTCAAGAGTTGTTACGATTTTTTTATATATTTTATTTAATCTCTGCAAAATAAATATACAAAAAATTAGGAATAAAATAAGATGTTCCGAAATCTGCCCGCAGGCATTTTACAAAACATCTCCGACATTCCGCAGCAGAAATGGGGATATGAAATTCTCCTATAAAGATTATACTAAAATTATATTAAAAAATCAATATTTTTATTGCTTATTTAATACGATATTTTATACAAAAATAATACCCGTTTTTTTATACCATCACAAAACAGGAAAAGGGATACGGTTTTCCCGTATCCCCGCTGCAAATCATTTATCCTTGTCTGCGCAGCAGTCTGTGCAGCTTTCTCCGACGTCAGCCTTGAACTCATACTTAATCGGAACCTTTATGCTTACCTTCTGTACAAAAACCAAATGGCAGACATTGCAGTCTTTCTTATTTTTGTCACATATTACTATCGGGTCGCCGCAGCATTCAATCTCTACCTTACCCACGCGAACCTTCGGCATAATATCGACAGGTGTTGTTATATCTATAAAATGCTTGGAAAACTTTTTGCATTCTTCGCACTCATCCGAAGGATATTCCGGATATACATCATAAGGATTACTCATATTTCTACACCCGCATTTATAATTTTTACAGCTAACACATTGCAGTTTCTTAAGGCTTACCCTTAATTTTCAAACTCCCTTGTTTTCGCTGCTAATACATATTATTCAGCGGATATAAAGATGTTACTTCATAAACTTTTCACAATAATTTTTTATTGCTTCATATATAAACTCCGCGCCGCCATCAACGATCGAATTATAATATGCGGAAAAGCGCTCATCGTTTACGTACATCTCAGCCACGGCAAGATGTGCCTCGGGAGAATAATTTTCACTCTCCCAAAAAATCCTCGCCCATTCTCCGTGCAGTCTTGCCATCTCCGCCGCCTCGTCGCTTTTTGCATCACCCTGCGGTGCAAGCCTTTGCAGCATATCCTCCGCTTTTATCCTGAGTTCCTCGGATCTTCTCCACTTTTCCTCCGTAAGACTTGCAAGGATATCCGAGCTTGTTTCATAAACGTCCTCTCCGTATTCCTCACGAATCTCATCTCCGTAATTTTTTTCATTTTCTTCAAGAAGCTGTTTCTTGAATTCTTCAAAGCTTTGTTTTTCTTCCATAGGTTTATACCTGCCTTTCACTTTATATTATTATCCGCAAAAAGTCAAATCATCCTCATCATAAGGCTCTCCGGTGCAGATAAGCCTGAGAAAATCGTTAATATCCCGACAAAGCACGCTTGCCTCATTTTCCATACATTCGCACACTGCCTCCGGGCTTTCCCAATCCTCCGTAGTATATATATCCTCATGATGTATGCTGTATATTTCTCCGGATACCGCGTTAGAAATCACCGAACGGTATATAGCCTGCCTCAAGCCATGCCGTCATATCCCCGACTTTCACAGAAAGCTGTTTCAGCCAATCACTATAAACAACGCCGTCATAGCTGTACAAATCAAAATCAGCCAATACATTATCTTCATCATCTTCAACAGGAACATAGCAATTTTCTTCCCCCGGAAAATGTATCACAAAACGAGCGGCACATCTGCCGCCGCAAAATGTAACATACACCGTAAGAGCGGGAAACCCGATGCTTTGCGGAAACTCTCTGTATCCCCGCGGCAGTGAATAATTCAGCTCAGATTCAATTTTGTTATATCATCGTCGCTGAGCCGTGATTTTTCAAAAGCCGCCGTAAAAAGATCCGGCTTTCCTTCATGTAATATACCAAAGTATTTTTCGGATCCTGGCATTATTGCTTTACCCCCAAATCTTTTATTGAAGCTGTTCGGTACTTCCGGCCTTTGCAAAAAGCCGGCGTATTTCATAGTAAAGCCCCCTGTGCTCCTTTGCGGTAAGCTCCGGATCGCTCTCAAGGATTTTCCTTGCCGCCGCCTGTGTTTCGTCTATCATATCCATGCTCGACATACTTGCAATCTTAAGCTCGGGCAAACCATGCTGCCGTGAGCCGAAGAAATCTCCCGGACCTCTCAGCCTCAAATCCTCGTCAGCTATTTTGAAACCGTCGTTTGTTCTGCACAAAACGGACAATCTTTCTTTTGTATTTCCGGTCTGATTATCAGAAACAAGTATACAATATGATTTATCCTTTCCTCTGCCCACCCGTCCGCGAAGCTGGTGAAGCTGTGAAAGACCGAAACGGTCGGCATTTTCTATCATCATAACCGTTGCCTCCGGCACATTTACTCCAACCTCGATAACGGTAGTCGAAACGAGTATATCTATCATTCCGGACTGAAAAGACGACATTACCGACTCTTTATCCGAGCCCTTCATCTTACCGTGTAAAAGTCCTATCCTAAAACCTCCGAGAACAGTATTTCTCAGTTTTTTAACATAATTCTCCGCAGATTCCAGCTCCGACTCGCTCTCCTCCACAAGCGGGCATACAATATAGCACCTGTTGCCCTTATCAATCTCCTTTTTTAAAAATCCGAATGCCCTTTGACGTTTGCCGCTGTCAATAAGGTATGTCTCGACCGCCTGTCTGCCCGGCGGCAGCTCGTCAAGTACGGATAAATCAAGATCCCCGAATATCATAAGCGCAAGCGTCCGAGGTATCGGCGTTGCAGACATTACCATAATATGAGGGTTTGCTCCCTTTGAAATAAGCGCAGCCCTTTGCTTTACACCGAAGCGGTGCTGCTCGTCTGTTATAACAAGACCGAGTGAAGCAAAGCATACATTATCGGATATCAAAGCATGGGTACCTATAATAAGATCAATTTCACCCTTTTCAAGAGCCTCATATATTGCTTTTTTCCCTGCCGCTGTTACGGAACCCGTAAGCAGTGCAAGCCTTATGCCGCTGTTTCCCATAAGCTCACTCATCGATTTATAATGCTGTACCGCAAGTATTTCTGTCGGAGCCATAAAAGCACACTGCATACCGTTCTTTATTGCGGCATAGCATACCGCAGCCGCAACCGCTGTCTTTCCCGAGCCGACATCGCCCTGTATAAGTCTGTTCATCGGATATACCGAATCTTTCATATCAGATATACACTGCATGATAGCTCTTTCCTGTGCCGATGTCAGGGAAAACGGAAGGAGAGCTCTGAATTCTTCGCTGTACTCCTTTGTTATCCTGAACACGGATCTCCCCCTTGTTCCACCTCTTTTAAGCCTTGCCATTCCCAGCTGCAAAATGAGCATTTCTTCAAAGGCAAGTCTCTTTCTTGCCGTTTCCACGTCATCAAGGCTGTCGGGAAAATGTATTTTTCTTATCGCAAAATCAAGTGAGCATAAGCCGTATTCCTCCAATATACCGGGAGGGATGGGGTCGTTCATTTTCGGCGGAAGAAGCGCCTCCGCCTGACGTGCTGCGGATTCTATCTGTTTGGTTGTAAGACCGGCAGTCTGCGGATATACAGGATGTATACCTGCGCTGTTTATATTGGACACTGAAGGCGAGGACATCTCATAATTATCAAAAAATCTTTTCACCGTTCCGTAAAATAGAAATTCTCCCCCGCCGGAAAGCCTTTCATAAACATATCTTTGATTAAAAAATGTAATCGTTATATTATCGTACCCGTCGCTTGCAATAAACTTGAAAATCATCAAATTTCCGTGTACTCTTGCAGGCTTTGATACCTTTTCTATGTATGCTCTTATACAGCAGGGTGTATTTTCGGCAGCCTCCGCTATTCTGCACGGATTGCTCCAATCCTCATATGTGCGCGGATAAAGCCTCAGCAGTTCGCCTACGCTGGCAACACCGAGCTTATTATACAGCTTTGCCCTGCCCGAGCCTATTCCCTTAAGCCTGTCCAAAGGCATATTAAAAAGTGAAGGCATATCAGACCTCCCTTGATTTCAAAAAAATTCAGCTAATGATACGGCAACTGACCACACCTATAAAAACACGATAAAACCACAGTGTACGCACCATAATCTTATCGTGATTCACACTATTTATTTTTACTCAACAGAAAGAATAAAGTAATACACGGGCTGCCCGCCGTCTATTATTGAAATATCGGCGTCTATCCC
Organism: uncultured Clostridia bacterium; assembly: GCA_947629295.1. Lineage (GTDB taxonomy): Bacteria > Bacillota > Clostridia > Oscillospirales > Acutalibacteraceae > UBA1213. The sequence goes on along the minus strand of CANRDH010000001.1, from coordinate 17,692 downwards.
TGTCCTTGCCCTTATTCCGTCAACCGCAGCACCGGCCTGTTCTTCGGTAATACCATTGCCGAATATCAGACTAACATACGAGGTATCCTTGCTTATCATTTCCTTAGCAAGCTTCACCACAGCCCTTACCGGATCCTTTTCCTTAACGGTAAGCTTACCGTTATTCAGGGCGATTATCTCACCCTCCTTTATCCTCATAAGTCCGTACTCCGAATTTCTCGCCGCATAGGTAACCTGTCCTGTTGACACATTGGAAATGGACGCAGTCATATATTCACAATTAAGCTCAGGCGTAGAGTCCTTCGCATAAGAAAGCATAGCCACAAGACCCTGCGGAATTGTTTTTGTAGGTATTACAATGACCTCCCTGTCTGTAACAAGCGGAACAACCTGCTCTGCGGCAAGTATTATATTCTTGTTATTCGGAAGTACAAACACGGTTTTTGCCGGAGTAGCCATAACGGCACGGTATATATCGTCCGTACTCGGGTTCATGCTTTGACCCCCGCTGACTACATGACAGCATCCGAGTTCCCTGAATACATTTTCAAGACCCTCACCCGCAGCAACGGCAACAAAGCCGACATCCTGTTCAGGCTCAACCGGCTTAAGCTCCTCAAGCTTTCTTTGAGCCTCCTCCGCGGCTGCTTTTTCTTTTTCGTACTCCTCGGCAGCCTTTCTGTGCTGCTCCTTCATGTTTTCTATCTTGACTGTAAGAAGCTCACCGTAGCCTATCGCTTCCTCCAATGCCTTGCCCGGATTTTCCGTATGCACGTGTACCTTTATTATATCCTCATCCTCGGCAACAACTACACAATCACCTATCCCCTCAAGGAAATCCCTAAGTTCATCAGGCTTTCTCGAAAGCTCCTTTTGTCTTCCTATAATAAATTCCGTACAATATGTATATTTAATCTCGCCGTCAAATTCAGCGGCGGCATTCCTGAAAAACTCATCATTCAAATCAGCCTTGGTCCGCGCCTCCGGCGCTTCCTCCGCAGCCTCTATCATAACGCCGTCACGGAGAAGTGAAAGCATACCGTCAAGTATCATACAAAGACCCATACCGCCCGCGTCAACAACCCCCGCCTTTTTAAGCACCGGCAGCATTTCGGGGGTCTTATCAAGCGCCTCATGCGCTGCGGAGCAAATCGCACCCAGAACTATTATCGGGTCATTATCCATTTCAGCCGCAGCCCTGCCCGCGTCAAACGCCATTCTTGCAACGGTCAGTATCGTACCCTCGGTCGGGTTCATAACAGCCTTGTATGCCATCTCAACACCAACATGGAATGCAGATACAAAGGTCTTTCCATCCATTTCATCACAGTCGCCCAGACCGTTAGCTATACCCTTAAAAAGCAATGAAAGTATAACTCCCGAATTTCCCCTTGCGCCCTTTATCATTGCAGAAGCCGCAGCAGTCGCACACTCGGAAACACTTTTCGGACTTTGTTCCTCCAAGGACTCCACCGCAGCACTGACAGTCATTGACATATTTGTACCCGTATCGCCGTCGGGAACGGGAAAAATATTAAGAGCATTGATCTCAGCCCTATGCGAAGCGATATTGTTTGCACCGGATATCAGTGCGTTTTTATAACCGGATCCGTTTATCATTTTCAGCACATCCTCATTAATTTTTTACCGATTTTATTGTAACATAAAAAAACTTCGATGTACATACCCAGCCATGAATTTTTCGTTCATCGCCGAAAAGGATATTATCTGACCTCAACAATAAGCTTCATTGCGGTACGGTCTACACCGTCTATTTCAATATTGGTAAAAGCGGGGATACATACAAGATCTATTCCCATAGGAGCGAGATATCCTCTTGCCACTGCAACAGACTTCAATGCCTGATTTGTAGCACCTGCTCCTACCGCCTGAATTTCCACACAGCCGTAATCCCTTACAACACCTGCAATCGCACCTGCAACGGAATTGGGCGAAGATTTTGATGACACCTTAAGTATTTCCACTATCAGCCAACCTCCTGACAAATTTATCTTCCATAATTGCTAAAAGCGAATTATCAATATATATAATAACTACAAAAGGAAAAATATTCAAGTACTTTCATAAAATATTCCGTTTTGCACAAATTTTCACCGAATTTGAATACGTTTCAATGAAATTGTCATCCCGCTTCTTTCATCTATCTCAAAAGCAATGCAATCCATTCCGCACTGTCCTTCTGCAAGCTCAAAACGAACGGGGAGCTTTTCTTTAAACTTTTTAATTGCAAGCTCGGGTTTCACACCTAATACCGAATACAGCGGACCTGTCATACCGACGTCGGTTATATATCCCGTCCCGTTTTTCAAAATTCTTTCATCAGCGGTCTGAACATGAGTATGCGTCCCGAATATTGCCGATACTCTTCCGTCAAGATAATATGCGAGTGCAAGTTTCTCCGAAGTTGCCTCGGCATGGAAATCGACTATTATTATTTTTGTACCCAATTCCTTTATAAGTCTGTCTGCCGTGCAGAATGGGCTTTCAAGGCTTTCCATATAAGTACATCCAAGCAGATTTATAACTCCGACCTGCACACGCCCCATATCATATACCGTCCAACCCCTTCCGGGGGTAGTAGCCTCGGGAAAATTTGCGGGTCTGAGCAAAAACGGAGATTCGTCGTAAAGACGGAAGCATTTTCTGTGCCTGAAGCTGTGATTTCCCCCTGTAATTATATCCACTCCGCTCGAAAACAGATATTCGGCAGATTCCGGATTAATACCATTTCCGTCTGCGGAATTTTCACCGTTTGCAATAACTAAATCAATTTTTTCCTCTCTTTTCAGCTGCGGCAACCTGCTCCTGAGAAATTCACAGCCTGCAAATCCCACCACATCACCTATTGCAAGAATTTTCATTCCTTTTATCATCCTGTCCGAGTCAAATTATCTGCAAATAAATCCGTAATTATCGGTCTATATAATTATTTTAAATTTATTTAATATAATTGTCAATAATATTTCCATAAAAATATTAATTTTTTCGTTTTCCCTTACAACATTTGCTCACACAGAAAATTCCTGCATATACATAATATTGTGCTCTGCCGTAATACAGTAAAACAATGGCAGAGCACATAAATTTATTGATTTCGGAATACGCCGGCGTTTAATCTCCGCCGCAGCCGCAGCCGAATTTCTTTTTTGAGTCTGACGGGCAGTTTTTGGGGAAAAATTCACCCGTCGGAAAATCTATGCTGCTGAAAAGCTCGCACGGGTCCTCGGAATTGGATATACATTCCTTCTTCGGTATGCAGAAGTCATATGCGGGAATAAGCATTTGAACATCCCTCTCAAGCTGAACAACCGTAAACATACCGATAGAAACAAGAACCTCCTTATCACTTTCACTCTGCACAAATTCTCCTCCATAGCGGTGCATAATACATTCAGGTATACGGCAAGGAGGCATCTGGCAATGACCGTGTTTTTCGCTGAGTCTTGCAGAAAGAGCGATCGGTTCGGCAACCTGAACCACTGCCTTAGGACAATTCTGACTTGCCGTACCTACTCCCTCGGGAGAATCGGGGCAATCCGACGTGAATATTTTTACGCTGCCCTCGCTTCCGAAAAGCACGGCTCTCTTTGAAAATACCGCAAGTCCCTTGACGGGCATAGGCAGAGCATTGGGGGCCATGAACGCGTCAAGACATACATCAAAATAAAAAGTCATATCCACAGCATAGAAGCCGTTATGGAAGGGAACAGGCTGAAGATTCACCGCAACATTGCATACATTTACACTGTTAAGGCGAACACTTGTTGCCTTATCTATAAGACACTGACCGGGCTTGGTAAGAAAAACGGGAAGGTCCTCCAGACAATCCTTATCAAGGCATGAGTCATAGATCCTCGGCGCATTTATACAAACAGCCTCTTTTACCTTGTCAAAGCTGAAATCATTATCGCAGCCGATAATATTATCCGACATAATGTATTCCTCCTTATGATGGTTATACCACATAATATGCCAAAGCAAAAAAATAGTTCATACGGCTATCTGAAGATAAAAATAAACTGCCGCACAGCGTTTTTCCAACGCCTGTGCGACAGTGCGGCACAAATTATCTATTACTTTGCATACTCTATTGCTCTGCTCTCTCTGATTATATTCACCTTAATCTGACCGGGATATTCAACCTCTTCCTCAATCTTCTTGCAGATGTTTCTTGCGAGCAATACCATATCATCATCCTTTATAACCTCGGGCTTAACGATAATGCGAACCTCACGACCCGCCTGTATTGCGAAGCTCCTTTCGACTCCCTCGTAGGATGAAGCAACCTCCTCAAGCTTTTCAAGCCTTTTGATGTAGTTTTCAATATTTTCTCTTCTTGCCCCGGGACGAGCCGCGGATATAGCGTCTGCCGCCTGCACAAGACATGCAATAATCGTTTTTGCTTCAACATCGCCATGGTGTGCATGGATGGCATGTACCACAAGCTCGCTTTCCTTATACTTGCGGGCAACATCAACGCCGATTTCAATATGCGAGCCCTCTATCTCATGGTCGAGAGCTTTTCCTATATCATGCAAAAGTCCTGCTCTTCTTGCCATTGTAGGCTCAAGACCAAGCTCGGACGCCATTATACCGCACAGGTATGCAACCTCAAGCGAATGGTCAAGCACATTCTGACCGTAGCTTGTGCGGAAATGCAGCCTTCCGAGAAGCTTGACCAGCTCGGGATGTATATTGTTTACACCGGCCTCAATAATTGCTCTTTCACCCTCGGACTTTATCATAGCCTCAACCTCACGGCGGGCTTTTTCATACATTTCCTCTATGCGCGCGGGATGTATTCTTCCGTCGGATATAAGCTTTTCAAGCATTACCCTTGCAATTTCTCTTTTAACAGGCTCAAAGCACGAAAGCGTTATAGCCTCGGGCGTATCATCAATGATAAGGTCGACGCCCGTAATCGTTTCGATTGCCCTTATGTTTCTTCCCTCTCGTCCGATTATACGTCCCTTCATTTCATCGTTTGGAAGAGGTACTACCGATACTGTGGATTCACTGACATGATCAGCGGCAACTCTCTGTATGGCAAGGGAAATAATCTCTCTTGCAGTCTTTTCCGCCTCATCACGCGTCTTTTGCTCAAAATCCATAATCTTGACAGCCTTTTCATGTGTGAGCTCATTGTCAAGATTGTTAATGATGTAGGCCTTAGCCTGTTCGGACGTAAGACCCGAAATTTTTTCAAGCATCTCAAATTCGCTTTGCTTGATTTTTTCTGCCTCGGCAAGTCTGCTTTCGGCAGCCTTGTTTTTCTGTGATACAGCCTCTTCCTTTTTTTCAAGACTGTCCAGCTTTTTTTCCACGGTTTCTTCCTTTTGTTGTATACGTCTTTCCTGACGCTGAATATCTCTGCGCCTGTCGGATATTTCCTTTTCAGCCTCGGTAAGAAGTCTGTGTGCTTCGTCCTTTCCTGCTATAAGAGCCTCTTTTTTAGAAGCCTCTGCCGAACGCTTAGCCTCCTCAACAATCCTTTCGGCTTCCTTTTCAGCCGAACCGATCTTCTCTTCGCCGATTTTCCTGCGGTAATTTACACCGGCAAAAAAAGCAAGTACTCCGACAATCACAGCAATGACAACAATAAGTACTATTGCCATAACCGGATCCATTAATCTGACACCTCCTAAGTTGATTCTTTCATTCTGATTTTTTACTCAGTTTAATAAGTCTGTCAATCAGCTCAAAGGTGCCGCTTTACAAACACATACCTCATTCTTCTGCGGCAAACACACACGGGAACTCTTTCTGCTCCCCGAAATTCGCAGAGAACGACGGCAGCGACGACATAATATTATATTTTATTGTATTCACACCTGCCGCACAGCGGCAGATTGCCGATAAAGAAGTATTATAAAATTACACGACCTATGCGGCATAACTGCGCACAATCGCACCGTATTAAATAATAAAATTATCCTGTTGCTATAATATTAAAAAATATAATATATAAAAACGGCATAATTGAGTTGAAAATTCAGTCATCGGGCAAAAACCCATAAGACGTTTTCCGTCTTTATATATTGTATAACGATTGGTATGTTTTTGTCAAGAATTTTATATAATTTTAAACTCATATTTCTTTCGGAGAGAAAAAATTGTCGAAACAAAAAAGGCGGCACACAGAAATTTACGATAGCAAACCGCTGTGTGCCGTGCTTGATTTACAGAATACCGCTGCTTTAAACAGCCCGGTCTGTTTTTTATTCGACAGTTATCTTAAGTTTATCTCCGGCGTAAATAAGGTCGGGATTCGGGATATTATTTTCCTTTACGATTTTTTCCACTGTTGTGCCGTATTTTTCAGCGATATAGGACAGATTATCTCCCGGCTGAATAACATAGGTATAGCTATTGCTTTTATTGCCCGAACCCGGCTTGCTGAGATATTTTTTATTTACAGCCGCAGTAACCTGACCGTTTATACCTATCACGATCCTGTCTCCGACTGCTTCAATAACAGTATATTTTTCATTCGGATATACAATAAATTTCTCCCCGTTGTCATAATTTATCGGGTTCAGCACCTTGACCTCGTCACCCTTTCTGAAGACTGCCTTTTTGCTGTCATCAGCGGGTTTCTTATCAGCTTCGGGCACGGATCCCGTTTCCGGCTTTGCGGCTTCGTCTACGTACATAATATCAAGGTCGCAGCGTCCGCTGATTCCCGAGATGCTTCCGTTTCCTCCCACATTATACTGCCACAGAGAGCAATCAAAAGCGGGCTTTTTGCTTTCCCACTGAGCAAGCCATATGGTGTATTTTCCAATAAGCTCATCCTTGTAGACATAGTTGTTAAGCCAATTAGGATTGATATAGATCCCCGTTTTATAGCCTGCCTTTTTCATATAATCGCAAAATGTCTTTGCTATATCCGTGCATACCCTTTTTCCCTGCGCTGCTACGGAAGGGTCTTCCAAATCAATAAATACGGGAAGCTCGAGCTTTTTGCCCTTTATACATTCAAGGCAGTATTTAGCCTCCTTAACGGCATCCTCCTTACTTTTTGCATAAGAATAATGATATGCACCGCAAGGGATCCCTTTTGATTGAAAACCCTTTATATTACGCTCAAATTTATTATCCTTCTGATTCTTTTCCCATCCGAAGCTGCTGCGTACAATGACAAATTGAACCTGTGATTTATTTATCCTGTCGAAATCAATATCACCCTGAGCATATGAAACATCTATGCCTTTTATACTTTTCATAAAAACTCCTCCTTCTTGTTTGTCTGAAAGGAAACTCCTTTCATTAATAGCTCTCTGTCCCGAAAATTATACCTTTTGGGGTCAAATCTCCCATTAATAAAAATATGTACAATGGAGCAATAAATTGCATATTTTTTTAATTATTGTCAAAGCAAAACGCAGGCAAAAATTTCAAATTCATTTGATATTATTATCATTTTGTTGTAAAATAGTATGGTACGAAAAAAAATATATACGTCAAAACAGGAGAATGTAAATATATGAATGAAGCAGCCTATTCAGAGCTTGCGGCTCTGAGGAGAGAAATTATAGAAAATGAATTTTCACACCTTAACGATAAACAGCAGGAGGCGGTATACAGAGTAAGCTCCCCCCTGCTTATACTTGCGGGTGCGGGCAGCGGAAAGACCACTGTCCTCGTAAACAGAATAGCAAATATTCTCCGTTGGGGTCGGGCATATGAAACCGATGAAATATACGGGGATTATACAGATGAAGAAATTGAGGAAATACGAAAAACGGCCGAATCAAAAACACATCTGCGTGACGATCTCGCACAAAAGCTTTCTGTTTCCGCTCCTTCACCGTGGAGAATACTTGCAATAACCTTCACCAATAAGGCAGCAGCAGAGCTTAAAGAGCGTATCTGCGCTAAGGTCGGAGAATGCGGTCTTGACATATGGGCGTCAACCTTTCATTCTGCCTGCGGAAGGATACTGCGCAGATGCGGTTATTTCCTGGGATACAGCGCACATTTTACGGTATACGACGCAGACGACCAGAAGCGCCTTATAAAGGACTGTCTGCGGGTACTCGGAATAGACGAAAAAATGATTTCCCCGAAGGACGCACTCCGGGAAATATCCAATGCAAAGGATAATCTGATGACGCCCGATGATTTTGCGGAATATGCCGGTACAGACAACAGACTTATGTCCATAGCAAAGGTATATAAAGCTTATCAAGACAGACTCTTAAAGTCGGACGCTATGGATTTTGACGATATGATATTTAATACTGTAGTGCTTCTCCGGAATTTTCCCGAGGTACTGGAAAAATACGGCAATCAGTTTAAGTATATAATGGTGGACGAATATCAGGACACAAACCATATGCAGTATGAGCTTGTGCGGCTGCTTTCAAGCGTGCATAACAATCTTTGCGTTGTGGGAGACGACGACCAGAGCATTTATAAATTCAGAGGAGCAAGTATAAGTAACATTCTTGATTTTGAAAAAACCTTTGAAAATGCTTATACAATAAAGCTTGAACAGAATTACCGCTCAACAAGAAACATATTATCGGCGGCTAATTTCATAATAAAAAATAACATTGCCCGAAAGGATAAAACCCTTTGGACGGATAATGAGGCGGGGGATAAAATTATCCATTACAATGCCTTTGACGAACGCGATGAAAGTACGTTTATTGCAAACACCGTTCTTGACGGAATTGCAAACGGAAAATCCTACAGGGATTATGCAATACTTTACAGGATGAATTCACAGTCGCAGAATATAGAACGTGCTTTGGTGCGCTCGGCGATACCCTACAGAATAATAGGCGGACGCCGATTTTACGAAAGACGTGAGATACGTGATATGATAGCATATCTCAGCGTAATATGCAACCACAATGACAATGTAAGGCTGAAGCGTATAATAAATATACCCAAAAGAGCAATAGGTGACAAGACAGTTTCCCGAATTGAGGAAATCGGAGATATGCTCGGTCAGAGTATGTTTGAAACGATGAAAAGAAGTGACGAATTTGAGGTTTTACAAAAATCCCGGATGAAGCTTGAAGAATTCTGCCTGATTATAGAGGAAATGTCCCATGAGCTTGAGGTCGGCAATTCTGTTTCCGAAATGTACAGTAAGCTTATAGAAAAAATCGACTATATACCCTTTATATTGAATGAAAGCAATCACGGAGATGAGGCTGTCGAAAATATCAGAGAGCTTAAATCAAGCATTATCCGCTATGAGCAGGAAAATCCCGACAACGCCACCTTGCAGGGCTTTTTGGAGGAAATTGCACTTTTGAGTGATATAGACAGCTACAATTCCGACGATGAGGAAAGCTATGTCATACTCATGACTCTTCATTCCGCAAAGGGCCTTGAATTTGATACAGTATTCATCCCGGGAATGGAGGAAAATATCTTCCCCGGCTATCTTTCTCTTATGTCGGAGGAGGATATGCAGGAGGAAAGACGACTTGCCTATGTAGGCATAACAAGAGCAAAAAACAAGCTTTATCTCTTAAATTCCGGCTCACGCACACTTTTCGGAAAAACCTCAAGAAACAAACCGTCACGGTTTCTTTATGAGCTTCCCGGCGGTCTTGTTGAGGAAAAAGTGCATAAGCGTCCCGAAAACCCCGGCTTCGGACGTATACAATCAGGTATGAAGCGGCAAAATGATATGCAGCAAAGCAGAATCATATCCTCCGCGCCGGCAAAGCAAAAAAACTCTCTGAGCTATTCTGTGGGAATGAGAGTAAGACATAAAACCTTCGGTGACGGACTTATTGTTAATGCAAAAAGCATGGCGTCCGATACTCTTCTTGAAATTGCATTTGACAGCGTGGGAACAAAAAAGCTTATGGCTAATTATACAAATCTGACTATACTATAACTGTAGGAGTGTTAAAATGCCTGCCGTAATATCACATTATCTTTTGGCGGAAAGAGTTTTCCGAAAAATATCACCCTCAATTCCCGAGCTTGAGCGTAATATATTTTTGTGGGGAGCAAACGGTCCCGATATCTTTTTTTCACACAGGCTGATGCCGTGGCAGATGCTAAGAAGTCTGTCAAAGGTATCACATATCATGCACGGTACAAAAGCGGAAATCATTCTCAATTATCTCTACGAATATTCAAGGGTAACCGAGGATTACGCGGCAATGAGCTATGCCTTCGGCTTTGTAACGCATTATGCGTATGATTCGATCGCCCACCCGTATATAGTAGATTATGCAGAGAAAATATCAAACGGAAAAACGGTGAAAGATGTAATCTCTCCGAACAGTCACTTTTCACAAATTGCCAAAAAAATAAATCTAAGCTCGGTTTATCACAATAAACTGGAGGGATCCCTCGATACAATAATGCTTATGCACGAGGGAAGAGGAGCGGTATATAAATTCAGACTTGAAGACACCTCACCAAAGGACAAACAAGCTTATCATAAAACGGCTGAAATACTCACCTCCTGTCTGACCGCCTCGGATATTGCTCCTGACATAAACGAGCATGAAATAATACGTGCAATGATTGACTGGCGCATATCTCTGCGTGTTCTCAATGATAGGCTGTCGTTAAAAAGAAATTCTGTCAAGGGGCTGGAAAAGCTTTTTAAACTTCCTCCAATCGTATCTGTTTTTTTCAGAAATATAGATATAGATTTATCGGAAGACCCCGCAAATTTACAACATAATCAGTGGGTTTCTCCCGTCGACGGCAGCATACACAGTGAAAGCTTTTTTGAGCTTACGGACAAAGCCGAAGAAAAATCACTTTACCTGATAAGAAAGCTTCAAAGCGGAATACCACTGACAAGGGATGACTGCGTGTCTCCGTTTTCAGGGCACCTACAGAGTAACACGGATAACTGACGTTTCTAATGCTTATCTGTTACTGCCGCCTGTTTTACGGCAGCAGTTCAGTGTAAAAAATTAAAGGACTGCCGCATTGAGCTTACCAAGCCTAATGCGGCAGTCCATTATTTTGAAATAATGTATCATTATATGAAATAATTTACTTTATTTTTAACTTTTTCTTTTTTCTGAAATATACCGCCGTCAGTATTCCCGCAGCCGTAAGTGTAAGCGTAAATGAGCAGCACAAAGCAATAACCACTCTCATAACATCCGGTTTCTCGGTTATCTTCAGCTTTTCATAGCTGTATAAAACATATATCGGCATCTCGGTATATAATCCCTCGGTGTTAGAGGTAGCACTTACAAACTTCATATTTTCAAACTGTGCCTTCTTGGTCTGATATTCGATCCCCTCCCTGCCGCTGAGCACGGCGGAATCCAGAACATTACCCTGACCGTCAAGATAGATAACATTTACTTCTCCTCTGTGCGTAACGACCCCGTTTTCTATCCATACTTCATGGGCTGTATCATATTCTGTCGAATCAGGATTCTTACCTTTTGTATCACTGAATTTTGCCTTTAAACCGCTGACATTTCCAATATCCTTGACAGTGATACTGTACCAGCCGTCTCCAAGCTCACTGTCAGGCGTCATCCTGCTTCCGGGAGCCTTATCCGTATATGCCTTTTCGCCGTCCTCTGTTTCCGCATATATATACACACAAACACCGTCTCTGTCCGAATCGTCATAGTAATGTATTACCAAATCCTCCGCACCTATACTTTCATAATAATAGGTAACTGTAATATCATCCTGATATGCCATTCCAAATGAATTTTGGGGGAATTTATCAATTTTCAGCTTCATACCGTCTATCACCTTTATCGGCGCATTGTACGGACTTCCCTCTCTGACGCTCTCAGTGTAACTTCCGGCAGCTTCGGTTTCCCCTGTCTGAAGAAATTCGCTCCCTTCTTTCATATAATTAACTGTAAGAGTAACAATCTTTCCGTCAAATTTTTTATAATTATAGGTGACTGTTTTAGGATTCTTGGTAAAGTTCCCCGTTTCTTCACCGTCAATACCGATATAATCATATTCCACATCAAGAAAGTCGCTTCTTACAGAGGTATACCCGTCGCCCTCGGCTCCCTTAAGAACCTGCTTCTTTATAACCTCTCCGCTTTCACTGTCCTTATATTCGATATTGACGATACATTTATCCGATTTAAGAGCAAGCTTATCAAAGCTTTCCTTATCAGCAAGTATAAGGGCGGATTTCGGCTCAACCGTAATCTTATTGCCCTCAATAACTCCGATACCCTCAAGCCCTGCCTGACTGCCGTCAGCCACAATTTCCCATTTTTTCGGAAGTGCGGTTTTTCCGCTTTGCTTAAGAGTCACCTCTGCCTTTTCATCGCCCGAATTAAACAATACGGCAACATATCCCCATTCGCTGTCCTTTGTGATGGAATTTTCAAGAGTATATGCAATCACACCGCTGTCTGTGTCCGAAAACGAAATTTTCTTTGCCGATTCGACAGTAGCGTCCCTGAAAGGCTTGAAATTCTTGCGTATTTCTATAAGTCCCTGATAATATGAATCCAAATCCGCATACTTTATCAGGTTATTCCAATCAAGCTGATTAATTTTATCCGAGGAAATATAGCTGTTATCGTCACCCAGCTTTGTCCTTGCAAATTCCTCTCCCGCCTGCATAAATACCGTACCCTGAGATGTCATCATTACAGCGGCGGCAAGCTTATTCATATCTACAATATTTTCATCTCTTTCATCAAAGCTTTCATCGTTCTTTGTAGATATGACCAACTTATCGTAAAGAGTATAATTATCATGTGCGGACATATATGTAACAGACTGCGATGGTTGCTTCAGGAAAGCAGCCGAGTCAACCGTGTTTGCCGGAATACATTTCTTAAGTGTATCCGAATTGCTTCCGTCCTGCACAAATCCCGGCTCCTGCGCATTGAATACATGACCTTTTACAGCGTCGCGGAAACTATCGTTAAATACTCCTATTCTGTCACTGAGGAGCTTTGCATTTTCCTTGACTGCGGTTTTTTCATTTGTAGCCGGAGCCGCAGCAGCCCAAGGCTCACCGTACATTATTATCTTTTTTCCGTTCTTTACGTTCTTATCAAGAGCCTGACGTATAAGGTTCATTGTTTCAACATCATGTATACCCATAAGGTCAAAACGGAAGCCGTCTATATGATATTCATTTGTCCAGTAAAGCACAGAATCTATCATATATTTTCTGTACATAAGATGCTCGCTTGCAGTTTCGTTACCGCAGCCCGAAGCGTCGGAAAAAGAGCCGTCCTCATTAAGACGGTAATAATACCCGGGAACGGTATTTTCAAAGCAGCTTCCTTTTGCAGTGTAAGTATGATTGTATACAACATCCATAATTACGCCTATATTCGCATCATGCAAAGCTTTAATCATCTGCTTGAATTCCTTTATGCGGACATTTCCGTCATAAGGATTCGTGGAATATGAGCCTTCCGGCACATTGTAGTTTTTCGGGTCATAGCCCCAGTTACCTTCCTCGCCGTTCACTTTTGTTTCGTCAACCGTCGCATAATCATATACGGGCATAAGCTGAACATGAGTTACCCCGAGCTTTTTCAGATAATCTATACAGGTGGAAACATCCCCTTTATTATCTACGGTAGTTCCCTTTTCGGTAAAGGCAAGGTATTTTCCCTGATATTTCAAAGAAACTCCGGAAATTTCACTTTTAGAAAAATCACGCACATGAACCTCCCAGACGATTGCGTCCGTGGGGTCGTCGTATAAAACATGACTGTCCTTATCCCATCCCTCGGGATCTGTGGAATCAAGGTCAACGATCATGCTTCGATTGCCGTTTACACCGACAGCCTTGGAATAGACATCGGCAGTTTCCGATGTTGTTCCGCCGTTGGTAACAAGATATGTATAATAAAGATTTTTCTTATCCCCCTTAAGGGTGAGGCTCCAAACACCGTTTTTACCCTTTTTCATAACAGTAGTGGATATTTCCTCCGCTCCTTCTTCCTCCGAGCTTCCCGTTGCGTAAAGCTTTACGGCGACTCTTTCCGCAGTTGGTGCCCATACCTTAAAGGTAGTTTCTGTTTTCTTATAAACCGCCCCGAGATCGTCGCCGTTATATGCCTGTTTATCAAGCTCATGAGCATACACGACCTCTTCTTTTTTTTCTTTTTCCTTTGTTGTGGCTGCACCGACAGACATTGCACTTCCTCCCAATAATGTAGTAATAGCGAGCATAAAGCTGCATATTCGTTTAAATTTCGGCAAACCTATCCCTCCGTATTTTTACCGTATTGACGAACCAAACCATGTTCTAATTCTTTTTTTTCATTTTCATAGGCAGCTTGAACCTGTTTTTTTTCGTATTGACCTTGCGCCTTCTCGGTCTGAATCTTTCAGGCTTCACTTCATATTTCTCATGAGGTATCTTTTTGGCTCTCAGTCTTGTAAACATAAAACGTCTTACAAGGGTATATATAACGCACATAGTCGGACCGCTTATAAGGAGACCCACTATACCAAAGAAATTACTGAAAAGTATAATTGCGGAAACAAGCAGAATGGGCGGAAGTCCCATATTATTTCCCACAACTCTCGGGAAAATAAAATTACCCTCAATCTGCTGCAGACATATCATAAACACAACGAACCATATTGCCTGTATAGGGTCAACTGTCAGGATGAACAAAGCACCGATAGCAGCGCCTATTCCCACGCCGAACATAGGTATCCATGAAAGCACGGCAACCATGACCCCTATAAGTGCGGCATACGGGAAACCGAAAATCGTCATACCCAAAGCGGTAAGACTTCCGAGGATAACACATTCCATCATCTGTCCTGTGATACTGTTATAAAAGGAGCGGTTGGTAAGAGTACCTACCTCAACTATAAAATCAGCAGCCTTTACCGGGAAAATGGAATAAATAAGCTTTTTGGCACTTGAGGAAAGCTTTTCCTTTTGCATAAGCGCATATATGGACAAGACGATTCCGAGGAAAAAGTTTATTGCAATACCTACAATTGAGGAGATCATTCCCATTGCATAGCTTACCACGCCTGCGGCATCATTCTGTAAAAAGCTGGTTATGTATTTGGTGACATCATCCCAATTTATTTTTATATTGGAGAGTGCGTCCTTAACGACCTCATTTTCCTCTCCGAGTTGAGTAATCCAATCCCTGAACTGATTAATCGCTCCCGGTATAGCCGCCGCAAGCGCATTAAGGCTTCTTCCTATTTCCGGTATTATAATTATGAGAAATGCTCCTATAACCGCAATAAACAAAGCTATAGATAAAGCAAGTGATACCGGCCGGCGCATCTTTTCAAGTATAGGCTTGACCGGTTTGCCGTTTTTAGCTCTGAAAAGACGTTTTTCAATAGCCTTAAGCGGTACATTAAGGAACAGTGTACAACATATTGCTATGATAAACGGAAGCATTACCTGCAAAACCCATATAAAAAACGAAACAACAACGCTCATATTTTGAAGTCCGAGGTAAACAAGAATGAATATTATTCCTATAAACAATATTTTTTCTATATTTTTTCTGTCCAAATTCATGTTAATCCTCCGGTTTATCACTGTATTTCTGAATCAATTATACAACATCACCTTACGGTTTTCAAGTAGTTTTATACAATGAATGTTCGGGCATACAGGTCCCTCCGCCGATAACCGTATCTCCGTCATAGCATACAACAGCCTGACCATAGGTTATAGCTCTCTGTGGGGAATCAAACACTACTTTTATACCTCCGTTTTCAAGGGGGTATAATGTTGCCGGCTGTTCCTTTTGATTATATCTAACCTTTGCATTTATTCTAAGCGGTTCACACGGCGCCTGACCCGATATCCAGTTTACATCACCCGCATAAGCCGTATCGGTAAACAGATCCTCATTGTTTCCGAGCGTGACGGTGTTATTTTTTATATCCTTTGATATAACATAAGCAGGCTCACCGAGTGCAATACCCAGCCCCTTCCTCTGACCTATGGTATATCTTATTATACCTCTGTGCCGACCGAGAATATTGCCGTTTTTATCGACAAAATCGCCTTCAGGGAAATTTTTTTTCGTATATTCCTCGATAAAAGAAGCATAATCGCCGTCCGGAACAAAACATATATCCTGACTGTCGGGCTTTGAAGCATTAGCCAGTCCGTATTTACGGGCTATCTCCCTTGTTTGCTCCTTTGTAAGCTCACCTATCGGGAAAAGTGTTTTTGAAAGCTGATACTGAGTAAGACCGTACAATACATAGCTCTGATCCTTTGCGGGGTCAAAACCCTTTAGGAGCTTGAACTTACCTGTTGCCTCATCAAAACGTCTGCGCACATAGTGACCCGTTGCGATAAAATCATTTTCCAGAAGCTCCGCTCTTTTGAGAAGTGCGTCAAATTTAATAAAACGGTTGCAGTCTATGCAGGGGTTCGGTGTAAGACCGTTTATATATGAATTATTGAATTTATCTATAACACATTCCTTGAAGCGTTCCCCGAAATTATATACATAGTGGTTAAACCCGAGCTTATTAGCAACAAATCGTGCATCCTCGACATCATCAAGAGAGCAGCAGCTTTTATTCCTGTCAAGCTTTATATCCTCATTGGTGAAAAGTCTTAAGGTCGCGCCGGTAACCTCATAATCATTCATTAAAACCGCCGCTGCAACTGAGCTGTCAACGCCGCCGCTCATTGCAACCAAAACCTTTTTCCGGTTCATTTTTAACTAACCTCGTCAATCAAATATATTTTCTATTCGCTTATTACATCCCACGGAGTGAGCATTCCGAGGATACGTCCTCCGACGGAACCGTTTTCAGTAATAAACACAACCGCCAGCCGCCTGCTTTGACGTGATTTTTTCTCAAATTCGTTTCTGACATCAAATAATGTCGACTCCCTGCCCACAAACCGAAAACATTCGGTTTCATGTCTGTCCGGCGGCAGAAGTTCGGAAAAATCCGATATCGTCATCTCATCATTCAACGAGGTCATACCGTTCCTAAAAGCATATGTAAAAACCGTACTTATACTGAACACCCCTGTAAAAATGCCGTTTTCTATAACGGGAACATGGGAAAAGCCAAGTCTTTGCATTTTTTTCATAACGGTCTGTACCTTTTGCGCAGGCGATGTTTTCATAATATCGTTAAAAAGCGTCGCACGGGTGATAGCGAGCGGCGGTTTGCGGATATAATCCGTAACCTCATCGAGAAAGTCAATCATAACCTGAGAAGGCTCCACTATACGCTCTCCGCCAAATTCGGAATGATGCGAAAGAAAATTGCGTATTTCACGGCAAAGGTCAAGCTTATCCTTGTACTCTCTGCTTTCTTTGTCATTGATAAACCGCATGATAGGACTTCCGCTTTTTTCGTCCATACCGTATTTTTTGCAAAGAGCCTCCTCAAGAGCCCTGTATTTGTCAAGAAATTCCTCTGCCCTGCCCATACTAAACACTTCCTTACCGATTTATTCTCAGTCCGCACCGTATCTTTCGGCTATATATTCATCATAGCTTCTTGTGATATCCTTTATTCCGTTCTTTTCTATAACTATAATCCTATTTGCGACAGTCGAAATAAATTCATGGTCGTGCGAAGTAAACAGCACCACTCCCTTGAAATTCTGAAGTCCTTTGTTCACCGCCGTAATGGATTCAAGGTCAAGGTGGTTGGTCGGCTGGTCAAGTACAAGACAGTTTGCCCCGAACATCATCATTCTTGAAAGCATACAGCGTACCTTTTCTCCTCCGGACAATACCCTGAC